>DATHGO010000001.1:0-2700 GCA_035317585.1 Gemmatimonadaceae bacterium
AGAGATCCGCGTGTCGCCGTAGTCGCGGAACGCGCCCAGATCGGCGTGCGATTCGGCCAGCTCTTTCTTGAGCCGCTCCTGCATCGCGTGATCCGCCCGGATGTAGCCTTTCTCGCCGGAGAGGAGTCGCGTTACTGCAGCCTCGTAATCCTGGTTCGTCTCGATGCCGAGGTCGCGGCGGTAGTGGCGGTAGGGGACGAGCGTGTCGTAAAGCTCCTGCACCGTGAATGGCACGCTCAGATACTCGGCGTGTCCATTCCTGATGTTGTGAACCAGTCGCTGAAAAAGTCTGTCTAGGTCGTCCATGATCGCCTGCGCGGCTGGAAGGATTGGGGATCGGGGAACGGCGCCGTGTCCTTCAAGCGGACACGCCCTGCCTGCTGCTTCGCCTTCAGCCAGCTGTCGAACTCAGATTCCCGTAACCCGCCGGAATTTGTTTGTTCCGCTGCCGCTCGTGTGGCCAGAAAATCCACGTATTCGTTCTGTGGATGGGCGTCATGACCGCGCACCCACTTCCAGTGACATTCGTGTCGCGACACGACCTCATCGGCTTCCTGCCACAACTCGAGATTCATGATTGGTCCATTTTTCTTCTTCCAATCTCGTGCCTTCCAGGCCGGAAGCCACTCGTTCATCCCATCAACTATGTATTTGGAATCGCTGGTAAACACAACACGGTAGGAGTTACCGCTGCGCGAGATGGCCTCAAACGCCTCGATCACGGAACGCAACGCCATCCGGTTATTGGTGGTGGCGCGTTCCGATATCCAGTAGTCGCAGCGGGTTACCTCATTGGATCGCGGATGGAGCCATTCGATCAATCCGGCCGCGCCCCCGGGATTATCGCCATCGCGTCCGTTGCCGATACAGGACTCGTCGGCGTAGATCGCGACCAGATCCCCCGATTTGGCGCGAGTCATTTCACGACCTCGAAGCTGTCCAGTTCGTCGAGGTAGAGCGTGATCTGCTCACCCGTCGTCGGGTGAGTCGCTTCGACCGCCTCTCGACCGCTGACCATTCTCAGACTCGTTGGCACGACGACGTACTCGGTGCCGCGCCGAAAGGCCGCGATGCGTCGACCGCTCTGGATCGCCTTCTCGAGAATGTCGTATTGCGTGTGGGTCAGTTCCGCCAATCAGCCCCCCCGTCTCCTCTGCCACGTGACTTCAGGTCCCCTCGCACCACTCGCGAACGACGCGCGTGAGCACGCGCGTCGCAAGACCGATTTCTTCAACCGGAACGAACTCCTCGGCTGCATGCGCCATGGAGATATCTCCGGGTCCGAAACAAATCGCCGGAATTCCGGCCTCGTTCAGGAGCGCTGCGTCGGTCCACGCCGAGAACCCTTCGATCCTGACCGGCACATTCTCGCGCTCGAGCGCCCGGCGCAGTCTCCTTACGATCGGCGCATCTGGCGGCACCTCACTCGGAAGCTGCGCCGTAGTTAAAGTAACCTTCGCGTCGAAATTGGCATGCCTGGCCTTGACCCGCGCACACGCGTCCACGATCTCGGCCATCGCCTTCTCGGTCGACTCGCCGGGCAGTGTGCGCCTCTCGATCGTGAGATCGCACGCTTCGGGATACGTGGACATGCCCACACCGCCGTGGATTTTCGAGGCGTGGAGCGAGCCGCGACCAAGCAAAGGATGATGAGGTCCGGAATCGCGCGTCCGCTCCAACTGTTCGAGCTCGGCGAGCAGCAAACCAGCATGTGTGATCGCGTCGACGCCGATATCGTAGCGGCTTCCGTGGGCGGCCCGGCCGCGGAGCGAGACATCGAACCAGGCGAATCCACGGTGTGCGGGACAGATCGCCAGCTTCGTCGGCTCGGTGATGATAGCGGCATCGGCGGTGACTCCCGAAGCGAGCAGCGCGCGCATGCCGAGGCTCTCGTACTCCTCGTCGACGACGGCGGTGACGAGGATCTGGCGCTTCGCTCCTGAGCCGACCCCCTCGAGCGCGGCGGCGCATATCGCGGCGAGTCCGCCCTTCATGTCGGCTGAGCCCCTGCCGTAGATGCGGTTACTGCGTACTTCGGCGGCGAACGGTTCGTGGGTCATACCGTCGACGCCGACGACATCGAGATGGCCGTTCAACATGAGGGCGGGAGTATCGGCAGGGCCGAGCCGGGCAACGACATTTGGGCGACCCGGAGGAGTCTCACTCAGCTCGACCGCGAAGCCCCAGTCGTCGAGCACCGAGGCGAGGGCACGTGCGCATTCACCCTCGCCGGCAGAATCAGGTACGAGGGTGGGGTTTCTGGAATCGATTTGTATCAGGGCGCGGGCGAGCGCGATTGCATCGCCGCGCGGTATGGCCACGGCCTACCTTCTTTTCGCGGACTTGCCTGAAGCTTTGGGCTTGGACTTGGACGCGGATTTGTGCGTGTGCTTCTTCGCAGCCGGCTTCATGGTCGTCTTTTTCGCCGTCGGCTTTTTGGTGGCGGTCGCATGCTTCGTGACGGGCTTGGCGGCGTGCTTGATCGGTGCGGGGGCGTGCTTCACGATCGGCGCGGGGTGGGAATGCTCGACTCTCGGAGCCGCCTTCACGACGACCGGTGCCGGAGGAGTGAATGGCTTCCTCTTCGAGTGCGATGCTTCGACTTCCCGCATCAGCTTGTCGGCTTCGTCCTGGGTCATCTGCCCGCGGCGAACCATGTACTGAAGCAGATCGCGAGCGCTCTCCACGACGAATCCGGTG
>DATHGO010000002.1:0-13116 GCA_035317585.1 Gemmatimonadaceae bacterium
GGCGAACATCGGCAAGACGATGGCGTCGATGCGCGGGCCAATTCGTCGCGGCGGAGCGCGCCGCGCCGAGGATGGCAGCTATCGTGAGGAGCTCGCCGCCCAGCAGGCGGCCGAGGTGGAGCGTGAGAAGAAGACGGTTCGCGTAAACGAATTCATTACCGTCAACGAGCTCGCCCAAATCCTCAAGACCCCGGCTGTCCAGATCGTCGGGTTCGCATTCAAGAACCTCGGGCTGATGGTCACCATCAACCAGCGGCTCGACTTCGACCAGATCGAATTGATCGCCGGCGAATTCGGCTTCCAGGCAGTGAAGGAGGAGGAGTACGCGGCCGATCTCAAGACCACGCCAACCGCCGATGACACTGCGGAACAGCTCGAGCCACGTCCGCCCGTCGTCACGATCATGGGTCACGTCGACCACGGCAAAACATCGCTCCTCGACTACATCCGCAAATCGAACGTCGTCGCCGGCGAGTCGGGTGGCATCACCCAGCACATCGGTGCGTACCACGTCGACCTGCCTGGTGGCAAGTCGATCACTTTCCTCGACACGCCTGGCCACGAAGCATTCACGGCGATGCGCGCGCGCGGCGCCCAGGTCACGGACATCGTCGTCCTCGTCGTGGCTTCGGACGATCAGGTGATGCCGCAGACGATCGAAGCGATCTCGCACGCCAAGAACGCCGGCGTACCGATGATCGTTGCGATCAACAAAATTGACGTTCCGGGTGCAAACCCGATGAAGGTGAAGCAGGATCTGCTCCAGCACGGCGTCGTGCTCGAGGAGTTCGGCGGTACCGTTCTCTCGACCGAGGTCTCCGCGAAAAAGGGAACGAACATCGACAAACTGCTCGACCAGATTCTGCTGCAGGCCGAAATTCTGGATCTCAGAGCAAATCCGAACCGAAGCGCCACCGGTGCGGTGATCGAAGCACAGCTCGATCCGGGCAAGGGTGCGGTTGCCACGATTCTCGTCAGCAACGGCACGCTTCACGTCGGCGACGATTTCATCTGCGGCATGTACTCGGGTCGCGTGAGAGCGCTGCTCGATGAGCGTGGCCGCGGCATCAAGGACGCGGGTCCGGCGATACCGGCTCAGGTTCTCGGCATCGGCGGCGTTCCAACGGCCGGCGATCAATTCGTCGTCGTCGAAGACGCTATTGAATCGCGGGAAATCGCGCAGCGCCGTCAGCGCCTCGACCGCGAAGCGAAGAGCCGTCGCACGGCCAAGGGAGTGGTGTCGCTCGAAGACTTCATGTCACAGACGGCACCGGGGCAGAAGCGGACACTTCGCATTGTCATCAAGGCGGACCAGGGCGGTCCGGCGGAAGCACTCGCCGACGCGTTGGGCCAGCTTGCACACGAAGAGGTCTCGGTCGACGTCATCCACCGGGGTGTGGGTGCCATCACCGAGAGCGACATCCTGCTCGCGCGCGCATCTGGTGCGATCATCGTCGGCTTCCACGTGCGGCCCGACAACAACGCGCGCGCGGCGGCCGAGCGTGAAGGCGTCGAAATCAAGCTTTACAAGATCATTTACGAAGCGGTCGAAGACGTTCGGGCCGCGCTCGAGGGCATGCTTCGCCCGGAGGAGAAGGAAGTGGTGCTCGGCGAGGCACAGGTTCGCGAGCTGTTCAAGGTTCCGAAAATGGGCGTCATTGCCGGCTGCTCAGTACGCAGCGGCGTTATCAACCGCCAGGGCCGCGTTCGCGTGATCCGCGACGGGGTCGAGGTTTACGACGGAGCGATCTCGTCGTTGCGCCGGTTCAAGGACGATGTCAAGGAAGTGCGCGAAGGTTTCGAGTGCGGAATTGGAGTCGAGAATTTCAACGACATCAAGGTGGGCGACGTGCTCGAATGCTACAAGAAAGAGCAGGTCGCGCGGACACTGACCTCGGCGGCGGGCGCTTCTGCGTAACACGCGTCGAGCGGACCGCGTCGCCGAAGCGGTCCGCGTCGAGGTGGCGACATTCCTCACCGAATCGGTAAAGGATCCGCGGATCGTGGGCTTCGTCACCGTCACGGGGGCTGAGGTCAGTCCCGACCTCCGGCACGCCCGCGTCTATGTGAGCGTGCTCGGGAGCGATACCGAGAAGAAGGCGACCTTCGACGGGCTCGAGAGCGTTGCCTCGCACCTCCGCTCACGCGTAGCGCGCGAGCTCCAGCTGCGGGTTGCACCGGACATTCAGTTCAAGGAAGACGACACTATCGCTCGGGCCGCTCGGATCGAATCGCTACTCGCTGACGTGAAGAAGCAGGATGCCGCAGCGGGCCGTGGTCGCGAAGAAGACTGACCGCTCCGACGAGCTCTCCGCGCCCGCCCAGGGATTGCTGCTCGTAGACAAACCCGCGGGAATGACCTCCCACGATGTCGTCCAGCACGTGCGACGGGTTTATGGTGAGCGCAGCATTGGCCACCTCGGCACACTCGATCCTTTCGCCACCGGGCTGCTCGTTCTTCTCCTCGGTCGAGCGACGCGGCTCGCGACGTTCATCGAGGCAGAGCCCAAGGTTTACGAAGCGACGATCAGATTCGGGGAAGAGACCGACACCGATGATGCCACCGGGACGGTCATCCGTACTGCGTCCGCTCCACGGGAGGCCGACGTCAGGTCGGCGGTGAAATCACTTACGGGCACAATCTCCCAGGTTCCACCCGCATATTCCGCGAAGAGTGTCGATGGAACCCGGGCCTACGACGCGGCGCGTCGTGGAGAGCCCCTCGAGCTCGCTGCCGTGAACGTCACCGTTCACGCCTGGGAACTGGGCAAGCTCGCGGACGATTCGCTTTCTGCTGTCATCACCTGCAGCGGCGGGACCTACATTCGCGCTCTTGCCCGTGACCTTGGACGTCTCGCTTCTTCCGCAGCGCACCTCGAGTCGCTCCGCCGGACACGCGCTGGCACGTTCGATGTGCGCGATGCCGCGACGCTGGACAGCCTCGCCGACAATCCAGCGCGAGTGAGAGCGCTGCGCGTCGTACCGGATGCCTAGACAAATCGACGTTTCGGACGAGTCGGGGCTGCCACCGTACGTGACGGCTACCGTGCTCACCGTCGGGACGTTCGACGGGGTTCATCGCGGCCATCGCGACGTCGTCGAGCGGTTGGTAGCCCGCTCGCGACATCTCAAGATTCCGAGCGTCCTCGTGACATTCGAGCCGCACCCGCTCGAGATCGTGAACCCGGCGGCGGCTCCGTTACTGCTCACGACCCATGATGAAAAGCAGGAGGTCCTGGCCGAGACGGGTATCGACTATCTGGCGGTGCTTCCGTTTACCGCGGAGCTCGCCGCCTATTCCGCCGAGGATTTCGTCGAGCTCATCCTCAGGCGGTGCTTTCGGATGCGCGACTTGCTGATCGGCTACGATCACGGCTTCGGCCGACAGCGGGCGGGCAACGTCAACGTTTTGCGCACGCTCGGAGAACGAGACGGCTTTCGAGTGGAAGTGGTGGATCCGGTCTCGACGGCCGAAGGACTCTCCGTGTCTTCAACCTCGATCCGGCGCGCGGTGGCGGGCGGTGATCTGCACCGCGCCGCCGAAGCGCTGGGACGACTCTACTCGGTGAGCGGTCGCGTCATCGAGGGAGAACAGCGCGGCCGCAGGATCGGATTCCCCACCCTGAACCTTGGACCTCCGCCGTCGAGGAAGCTTCTTCCGCCCGAGGGTGTATATGCTGTGCGGGTTCAAACACCGGCTGGGCCTGTAGGCGGAATGATGAATCTCGGACCTCGACCGACATTTGGAGATTCAGCGACGTCGCTGGAGGCGCATCTGTTCGACACGAGCGGTGATTTCTATGGTGCGTACGTTCGAATTGATTTCGTAGCGAGGCTTCGCGAAACGCGAAAGTTTGCGTCGGCGCAGCTGCTCTCGAAACAGCTCGCGCACGACGAGCGCGAGGCCAGGAATGCGTTGACTCTCCTGAACGTTCCCGGTAACCTTATCGGCTAGTCTCGAAGTGCACTTTTTCCCCAATTCAGCAGCATGAGTCTGAAGTATCGGATTGCCATCATTTTGGGTCTCATCGCAGCGTCCATCTGGACGCTGTTTCCACGCACGGTGGTTGAGCGTGTCACGCGCAACGGCCAGGTCGTCTACGACACAGTTCGGCGCGTTCCGCTGAAGCGCGGCCTGGATCTCCAGGGCGGTATGCATCTCGCGCTCGAGGTCGACGAGTCCAAGGGACCGGTTCTCGACAAGAGCAAAGCGATCGACAACGCGCTCAAAGTCGTACGCAACCGCATCGACGAGTTCGGCGTCTCCGAGCCCGTCGTCCAGAAGGCGGGCAGTGACCGCATCATCGTGGAGTTGCCGGGCATCGATGATCCCCTGCGCGCGCAGGATGTGGTGCAGAAAGCTGCCTTTCTGGAGTTCCAGATAACGGACAAGACGCAGGCGCTCGAAAAAGCACTCCCCCGGCTCGATGCGGTGCTCAAGGATGCGAAGTTGACGGTCGCGGTAGCCACTACACCGGGCGCGAAGAAGGACACGACCAGCGCCGGCCTCCAGTCTCTTTTCACCGCCGACACATCCAAGAAAACCGATAGCGCCAAGACCGACAGTGCCGCTGCCGCCGCTGGAACAGCGGGAGGCCCCGGTGCCTTTTCGAAGCTCATTCAGCAGGGCCAGATGCCGGGCGAGTATTACGTCGCCCAGAGTGATGTCGGGGTGCTGACGCAGTACCTGGCAATGCCGCAGGTGCAGGCCGCCCTTCCGCCGGCTAAGGTGATTCGCTGGAGCAGCGACACCGTGTCCCTGGGTAACCGCGTTTACAGGCCTCTCTACGTTCTCGACGCCAAACCGATCATCACCGGCGAGTTCCTCACCGACGCCAAGCCGAACACCTCGCCGACCGAAGGGAACATCGTGCAGTTCACGATGAACAACGAGGGCGCACGCCGGTTCAGGACCGAGACTTCGCGGCACATCAAGGACTACATGGCGATCGTCCTCGACCAGCGTGTGATGGGCCATCCTCCGGTCATTCAAAGCGCCATCGGTGCGAATGGGCAGATAACCATGGGTGGCAAGGATCTGCAGGCGGCACAGGATCTCGCGCTCGTCTTGAGGGCAGGCTCACTGCCGGTGCCGCTCAAGGTCGTCGACTGGAGGCAGATCGGCGCGAGTCTCGGCCAGGACTCGATTCACAAAAGCATAACTGCCGGCGCCATCGCGGTCGCTCTCGTTGTCTTCATCATGCTGTTCTACTATCGCTTCTCCGGCGCACTCGCCGTAGCTGCGCTCGTTCTCTACATCCTGTACACGCTGGCCGCCCTCGCCGGATTCCAGGCGGTCCTCACGCTGCCGGGACTCGCGGGCTTCGTGCTCTCGATCGGAATAGCTGTCGACGCGAACGTCCTGATCTTCGAGCGAATACGCGAGGAGCTTGCTCACGGGAAAACGGTTCGTACGGCGATCGACGAAGGATTCCGGCACGCGATGAGCGCGATCGTCGACTCGAACGTTTCTACGGCGTTGACCGCTGCCGTCCTCTATCAATACGGCACGGGCCCGGTTCGCGGCTTCGCCGTTACCCTTCTCGCGGGTATCGCCGCCTCGATGATCACGTCGATCTTCGTGGTCCGCACTTTTTACATGATCTGGCTGAATCGCTCGCGCGACGTCCAGACAACCCTGAGCATCTGATGCTTCGAATTCTTCACGACACGAACTACGACTTCATCCGCTGGTGGAAGGTGATGGCGGCGATCACGATCGCTTTCATCGTGCTCGGTCTCGGGTCGCTCGCCATCAAGCCCCCCAATTACAGCATCGAGTTTACCGGCGGAACGCTGCTGCAGCTGGAGTTCGCGCAGCCACCGGATGTCGGCGTGATCCGCTCGACACTCGACCAGGCGGGGATTCATGGCGCCGAGATCCAGCAGTTCGGCACCAACCGCGAGTTCACCGTGCGCGCGCAGGATCCGCGTGAAGTGGCTGCACAGTCGAAGGGCGCCGAGAGCATTGCCGTTACCATTGGGAAGGTGCTGAAGCAGAAGTTCGGCGAGAACGCTCTGAAGGTGGTCCGCACTGAAGGCGTCGGCCCCCGCGTTGGACAGGAGCTTCGGCGCGGAGCGATCATAGCGATCCTGTTGTCCTTCCTCATAACGCTGGTGTATCTCTCGATCCGCTTCGAGTGGCGCTTCGCCGCGGCGGCGGTTATCGCGACGAGCCACGACGTGTTCACCACCATCGCGTTCCTCAAGCTGATGCACCTTGAGATTTCGCTGACCGTCGTCGCGGGACTTCTCACCGTGCTCGGCTACTCTCTCAATGACACGATCATCATCTTCGACCGCGTCCGCGAGAACCTGCGGAAGGGAAGGAAGGAGACGCTCTACGAGACCCTCAATCGCTCCATCAACGAGACGCTTCCGAGATCAGTGCTGACGCACGCAACTGTTCTTGCCGCGACGCTCTCTCTGCTCTTTTTCGCGGGAGAGGTGATTCGTCCGTTCGCGTGGGTGATGGCGTTCGGAGTCGTAACGGGAACCTTCAGCTCGATTTATGTAGCAGCTCCGGTGCTCCTTTGGATCGAACGCAAATGGCCTCGCGCGACGGGCGCACGTCAATCTTCATCGACAGCCACGCCCACCTCGCGGACGCGGCGTTCACCGGCGACCGCGACGCGGTAATCTCGCGCGCCCGCGATGCGGGCGCGCGGGCGATCGTCTGTATCGGGGAATCGCTCGCCACAGCGGCGATCGCGGCCCAGTATGCGGCGGACAATCCACGGTTCGTGTTTGCAACCGCCGGAATCCATCCCCACGACGCAGCCACATTCGAGGCGTCTCGCGATATTCCGAAACTTCGCGAGCTGCTTGGTGGTTCGGCCGTGGCGGTCGGCGAGTGCGGACTCGATTATCACTATGACAATTCACCGCGCGAAGCCCAGCGCGCCGCGTTCTCGGCTCAGGTTACGCTTGCCAGCGAGATTGGCAAACCCGTCGTCGTCCACACCAGAGATGCGGAAGACGACACCCGTTCTATCATTCGCGACGCTAGAGCTGCCGGCGTCCTCGGAGTCCTTCACTGCTACACGGGCTCCCATTCGCTGGCGGAGTTCGCGCTGGGCGCGGGATGGTACGTCTCCTTCAGCGGGATCGTCACCTTCAACAAGTGGACTGACGACGACCTGGTGCGCCTGGTACCGCGGGATCGTCTGCTCGTGGAGTCGGATTCTCCCTATCTCGCGCCGGTTCCCTTCAGGGGGAAACGGAACGAGCCGGCATGGGTCGCGCACACGCTCTCGAAGGTTGCAACGATTCGGGGCGACGAACCTCTCGAGCTTGGACGGGCGACCGCGGCGAACACCGAACGTCTTTTCGGTCTGGCCCTCGACGCTCTCTAGTGTTTAACATTCGCGCTCCACTCTGACCCCGCCGTTTCAAGGCACCCGACGGAGAATTGAATGCCACTAAAGAAGATCACCACGGACAAAGCTCCCTCCGCGATCGGCCCCTATTCGCAGGGAGTCGTCGCCAACGGCTTTCTGTTTACGGCGGGGCAGATTCCGCTCGACCCCGCGGCCGGTAAGATCGTCGAAGGCGGAATCGTCGAGCAGACCGAACAAGTGATGCGGAATCTTCAGGAAGTGCTTCGGGCGGCTGGAGCATCCTGGGGCGATGTGGTGAAGACAACGGTATACCTGCAGGATCTTGCGCACTTTCCCACCGTGAACGAGGTCTACGGCAAGTCACTCGGCGATGCGCGTCCCGCCCGGTCTACCGTCCAGGTTTCGGCGCTCCCCCGGGGCGCGATGGTCGAGATCGACGCGATAGCCACCATCGGCTCGAAATAACCGCGATAATCCACGAATGAGCACCTCTAAAACGCGCGAAGAGATCTTCAGGCTCACTGAATTCGCACGTTGCGCCGGTTGAGCGTCAAAAATGGGTCCGGGTGACCTATCCCGCGCGCTGGCCGCGCTCCCTGTGATTGCAGATCCACGGCTGCTCGTCGGAAGAGAGACGTTCGACGACGCCGGGGTCTTTCGACTGTCCGATGATCTCGCACTCGTCCAGACGGTGGATTTTTTCGCGCCCATCGTCGATGACCCGTTCGACTTCGGTCAGATCGCGGCCGCGAACGCCCTTTCTGATGTGTACGCAATGGGCGGTCAGCCGCTCACTGCGCTCAACATTGTCGCATTTCCGACGAATGAGCTGCCCCTCGACATCCTGACCGGAATCCTGGCGGGAGGCCAGGACAAGGTTCACGAGGCTGGAGCGCTCATTGTTGGTGGACACACTGTCGTGGATACCGAGCTCAAATACGGTCTGGCAGTGACGGGCCGCGCGCACCCCGATTTTCTCCTCACGAACGCTGGCGCGCGGCCGGGCGATCAGCTCGTTCTCACCAAGCCGATTGGCAACGGGATTCTCGCCACCGCCGGAAAGCGAGGGGCGCTCTCCCCGGAGGCGCAGCGCGCGATGCTCGCGGCGATGAAAATGCTCAATGGTGCGGCGAGTCGCGCAGCGCTCGCTGTCGGATCGCGCTGCGCCACGGACATTACGGGCTTCGGGCTGTTGGGCCACATGTCGCACATCGCGCGCGCAAGCAACGTCACTCTGCGCGTCGACCTCGACGCCATTCCAATCTTCGTCGGAGTTCGTGAGGCAGTGCGAGCCGGGTTCGTCACCGATGGCGCGAAGAGGAACGCGCAGTACCTCCATGATCTCGTCCGTTGGGAGAAGGGAACCGAGGAGGACCGCGCGATTCTCCACGATCCGCAGACATCGGGCGGACTGCTGGTATGCGTCAGTCGCAGCCGCGTCGCTAACTATCTTTCACGCGTCGAGGGATCGACAGTCGTGGGCGAGGTCATCGAACGGGGAGAAGTTGCGATCGAGGTTCATTGAGACGCGTGGGGGTGGATGGGGCCTGGTGGCTTCCGTGATCTTCAAAATCACTGTGACCCTACTTCGTAGGGTCGGGTGGGTTCGATTCCCACACTCTCCCGCCATTCTCCGCGTCGCGGCGTTCTTCTTCTGCCTCGTTCTGTTCCTTCCCCGCGTGTCCATTGCGCAGCAACGGGATAGCGCGCGCGCAGGGGTCGCCGCTCCAAAGAAGCAAGCGCCTCAGCCGGCCGCCACTGATACGCCGAAGCCACCGATGACGCCGCGCCGCGCTTTTCTCACTTCACTCCTCATTCCCGGCTATGCGCAAACGGTCTTCGGTCGCGACCACGCCGCGATGCTTTTCGCCGTGATCGAAGTCGGCTCGATCGGGATGGCCCGCAAATCTGCGATGGATCTCGCCGAGGCGAAGGCACTCGCCAAGGACAGCATCGTTGCTACCTATCAGATCGATCCAAACACCGGCCTCGCGGTCATCGATCCGAAAACGGGGCTCCCGATTCCGGAGACGTACATCGCGAGTCGCTTCACCCCTGATCGAGTCAAAGCGCGGCGGACGCACTACGAGGACTGGATCGCGGCGATCGTGTTCAACCATCTCTTTTCCGGCGCCGACGCTTACGTCGCCGCCAATCTCTGGGACTTCAAGGCGAATATCGGCGTCGTGGCCACTCCGCGTTCCGCGGGCGTCTACGCCTCGCTGAGACTTAGATGAGCAACACTGCGCCCATCGGGGTCTTTGATTCGGGAATGGGTGGGCTTACGGTCGTCCGCGAGATGATGAGCCAGCTGCCGAACGAAAGTATCATCTACTTCGGCGATACCGCTCGCGTCCCATATGGTCCCAAGAGTCCGGACACGGTCCTGAGATACAGTCGGGAAATCACGGCTTTTCTCAAGGGCGAAGGAGTGAAGGCACTCGTGGTTGCGTGCAACACCGCGACAGCGCACGCTCTGCCGGCGCTTCGTCGGGAGTTCGACATGCCGATCGTCGGCGTGATCGAACCTGGTGCCCGCGCGGCTGCCGCCGCGACAAAGACCAAACGGGTAGGAGTGATCGGAACGGCTGGAACGATCAAATCGAAAGCATATGAGAAGGAGATCAGGAAGATCCTTCCCGATGTGGAAGTTACGGCACAGGCATGCGCGCTCTTCGTGCCTCTGGTCGAGGAAGGCTGGCTCGACAGCGAGGTGACGCGTGCGGTCGCGCGCAACTATCTCGCGCCGATCGTGTCGGCGGAAGTGGATACGCTGGTTCTCGGCTGCACCCACTATCCGCTCATGAAAACTGTGATCGGGAATGTGGTTGGTCGCGAGGTGAGATTGATCGACAGCGCGCACGAGACGGCGCGCCAGGCGGGAGAAATCCTGCGGGCGCACGGTCTCGAGAACGGGGCGCCCGACGGTGCGCGCTACCGCTTCATCGCATCCGACGCGCCCGATACTTTCCTGGGTCTCGGTGAGCGCTTTCTCGGGTCACCGATTGATCGAGTTGAGACGGTTACCCTCGGCTGATCCGTCCCATTCGCGCAGCTCGATCGCCTCGTCAGTCAGCTTGAGAAAAGTGGGCGAGTCGAGCCAGGAGCCCGCGTTTCCAAAAATTCCGCCACTGTCCATTTTCTCGAGCGCTGCGACGTGCGAGTGCCCGTACACGAGCAGGTCGAGATCTTTCGCACCAGCGAGCTGTTGCTTCGCGTAAACCCGAAGCCCTCGACCCTCGTCCCGGGCGCGATAGGTTCTGCTCGCGTTGGAGCTTCCCTGCGCGAGCTTGCTCGCAAAATCGGGGTGCAGCATGCGAAACGCCTTGATGGCGAGAGGATGGCGCATGATGGGACGGATCATGCGGTAGCCGCGATCCTCTCGGTCGCGCAGTCCATCGCCATGCTCGATCCGCACTTTCCAGCCTGCGACAGTTCCTTCCCATGGGCCGACGACGTAGCTGACGCCGACGTCTTCCCGCAGAATCTCACCGCCCCAGCAGTCGTGGTTGCCGGCGACCCAAAGAATGTCTACACCGGCATCCTTGAGCTCGGCAAGCGCCGCTAGCGCGCGAAAACTGCGGCGGGGAATCACCGTTTTCCACTCGAACCAGAAATCGAAAAGATCGCCGTTGATGATCAGCGACCGCGCATCCGCTGCCAGACTGCGCAGAAACGAGACGAAGGATCGTTCGATCTCGGGACTTGCGACTCCCAGGTGCGCGTCCGACACGATGTAGCAGGGGGCGTTGAGCACGGCTCAAGTTAGCGCGGCGACGCAGGCTTTACAAAGCATCGCGACCAGAACATTTTCGCTTTTCCCCCTCACATGACATCCCCTCCCCATTCCAATCGTGGGACGGCTCACACCGTCGAGTTCCGGGTCCGTTACGCCGAGACCGACCAGATGCAGGTGGTGTATCATTCCAACTATCTGATCTGGTGCGAGATTGGACGTACCGAATTCATTCGCGAACTTGGTACGCCGTACGCCGAGCTGGAAAGGCAGAACGTCACGCTGGCCGTCGTCGAAGCAAGCCTTCGCTTCCACTCCGCCGCCCGGTATGACAATCTGATTCGCGTTACCACCACCATCAGTGATGTAAGGTCGCGCACGATCACGTTCGATTACGTGATCAGCAACGCGGAAACCGGAGAGCGCCTGGTGACGGCCTCGACCAAGCTGGCGTCGCTCACGCGTGATTCTCGCCTCACCACTTTGCCCGACTCACTTCGCAAGGTACTCAGGAATGCAGCTTCGTAAGACATTCGTTATCACCTCCCTATGGGTAGGAGTCGCCGCCACGGCTGGCGGGCAGGGACTGCCGCCGGGAATCGGTGCCAGTGAGGTGAATCTCTACGCCCGTCTCCTCGCGATGACCGACACTCGCCAGCTCGACTTTGCGCTGGTTGATCGCGCGCTCGCGAGCAAATGGCGTCCGATGCGCGCGGCGGCAGCGCTCGCGATTGGACAGGTTGGTGCCGAACCCGGAATGGCCGGGGCGCCTCGCCTTCGCGTGCTGCTCCGAGACCGTGATCTGACCGTCGCCGCCAACGCAGCTTACTCGCTCGGCCTGCTGCGCGACACCGCGTCGATCGCCGACCTCGGCGCGGCGCTCGCGCTCAATCATGAAGTCGCGCGCGAAGCCGCATGGGCGCTGGGAGAGATGGGCGCTCCGGCGCGCGTCACAATCGTCAGCGCGTTGAAGAGTGATCACGATCAAGACACGGCGATCCAGCTCTTGCTCGCAGCGGCGAAGCTGCGTCCCATCCCGCTCTCCGAGGTCAAGCGCTACTTGCAGGAGAGTCATCCTTCCGTGGTATGGGCCGCATCGTACGCGATTGCGCGTACGCGCGCGCCCGGTGGCGTACGTGAGCTGATCGACCTCGAAGCGTCACCGTCCCTGCGGGCGAGACAGAATTCGAATCGGGCGGCAGACATGCCTGCGCCGTACACCGACGAGCTCAGCGGAAATCAACGCACGCGCGCGGAGATCGCACGTGGACTCGCCAAGTCCGCGGCGGGCGACTCGCTTGGAGTGAGGGCGTTCTCCGTACTCGCGCGGCTGGTGGGCGATGTCGATCCACATGTCCGCATCAATGCCGTTCGATCTTTGGGCACATACGGTCCGCAAGCCAAAGCGTCACTCATCTACGCCACGCGCGATTACGACCCGAATGTGAGGATCGCGGCGGCACAGAGCTTCGGAACAGTTCTCTCGAAGGACGCCAATGACTTTCCGGCGCTATGGGCGGCCGACACCTCGATCGTGTATCGCTCGTCGCTATTGGCGTCGGCCGCACGAGCGGGTCTGCGGCCGCCGGAGCTGAAGCAGTGGGCATCCAGCCCCGACTGGCGGCTCAAAGCGGGCGTGGCCTCTGCGGCTGGAGACTCGCTCGATCGAGCATTTGCGATCTCACGATCCGCTCCACTGACGCGGGATCCCGATCCGAGAGTGCGCGAGGCAGCGTACGCCGCGATTGCTCCGCCGCCAGGGATGGCGCTCGAGGATAGCGTCCACACTCTTCTGGTGAGCGGTCTAAGGGATCCGGATTTCTACGTGCGTGCGACAGTAATCGGCGCGCTGGCAGATCGGCCATCCACGGCCGATCTCGCCGCGGTTCTCGCGAGCTACAGTCAGGCGGGCCGTGATTCGGCGAACGACGCGAGGCTCGCGGCTATTCAGTACGTGGGGTCGCTCTGGAAAAGGGATAGCAGTTCTCTCAACGCTGCGTGGCAGGCCCAGCTCGCTCGTACTCCGGTGCCCGCCGATCC
>DATHGO010000003.1:0-7004 GCA_035317585.1 Gemmatimonadaceae bacterium
CCTTGGCGTCGTTGAACCACTTTACTTTGCCGGTGGTACGCATGTTCGGTACATCCTCATTCAATTGTGTCGGAGTGCCGTGTTTGCGGTACCTGTCCGACTACTGTTTGTTCGCGGCCGAAATGGCCGCATTTTTTCGCCATGAAACCAAAAAAGACCTGGCAAACTCCCAGGTCCCTCTACAGTTCGCTGGCTCCAATGCGCAATCGTTGCGCTTCAGGGATTAAACCTAACCAACCAAGGGTTGGCAGTCAATAAAAGATGTGGCGGCGGGCCATCTCGGGATATGATGCCCCATTCGGTCCCCTTACCCGCCGATGGAGGCCATCCGCGCTTAGGCCATCTATCGGGCCATCAATAGGGTAGCCGGAAGCAGGTAGCCGGAAGCGCCAGAGCGTCGCACATTCTTGGGCGCATGCCTTACGCCTTTCACACCGCCGACGTCTTCACCGATCACATTCACGGTGGGAATCCGCTCGCCGTGATCCCGGACGCCCGCGGTCTGTCTGAAGCGCAAATGCAGGCCATCACGCGCGAGTTCAACTACTCGGAAACAGTCTTCGTTTTTCCTCCACAACAGAGCGCGAATACCCGGCGCGTGCGCATCTTCACGCCGCGAGAGGAGCTGCCGTTCGCGGGACATCCCACCGTGGGCTGCGCGTTCGTCCTCGCGTCGATCGGGGAGATTCCGCTCGACGGGGCCGAGACCCGAATCGTGCTCGAGGAAGGCGTGGGACCCGTACCCGTGCTCATTCGCGCCAAAGATGGAAAGCCCATCTTCGCGCAGCTCACGTCCGCGAGGCTGCCCGAAATCAATGATCCGCCGCCTCCGCCGGAGACGCTGTGCGAGATCCTCTCGCTGGAGCCGAGCCACATCGTGGCGGACGACATGATCGAGCCCGAAGCGGTTTCGTGCGGCGTGCCCTATCTATTCATCCCGATCAAGAAACCCGAGATGCTCTCCTGGGTGAAGGTCGACATCCCGAAATGGGAACAGGGGCTGCGCGACTACTGGGCGCCCGAAATGTTCGTGTTCAGCGTGGACGACTGGAGCAACATCTTCGAAGGCGGCCATATCCGGGCGCGAATGTTCGCGCCCGGACTCGGCATCGGTGAAGATCCGGCGACTGGCAGCGCTTGCGCCGCGCTGGCCGGGTTCCTGGCGCTCCGCGCGGAGACGCGCGACGGAACGCTGCGCTGGAGCGTCGATCAGGGCGTGGAGATGGGAAGGCCGAGCCGGCTCGAGTTGGAAGTCGATCTCAAGCGGGGACAGCTTGCCGCGATAAGAGTCGGCGGCTCCTCGGTGCTCGTCAGCTCAGGAACGCTGCACGTCGAAGGCGACGCTTAAGCTCTACTCGAGGTAGTGGTACAACCCGAACAGCGCCATTCCCGCACCGCCGATGATGATGATCGTGCCGGCGGTGTCGCCAACGATTGCGCCTACGATCATTGCACCGACGCCGACGGCCATGAGCGCTACATCCTGTCCTTCGTGGCGGCGGATCTGCGCCACGGTAGTCTTCGTCGATGCGTCAACCTTCGCCTCGTTCACGCGAAAACCCACCGACGCCGCCTGCAGTGTGGGACCTTTCACCAAGTTTTGAGCCGGCTGCTGGGCACTGGATGCAGCGGGGAGCATAGCAAGAGCACAGAAGCTGATTGCCAGAAAGCGCATTTCGTTCTCCATTGAAGGCGGGAAAAAAGTTCTGGAATACGCTCAAATGCGTAGTCCGTTACCCGCACAGTTTGGGACGATCTGCGGCAATAAACGTGCACGCCGTCGCGGCGCACCCGTTCCGTCTAGACAACTTATCGCTGGTCGCTTCCGCGGTGACGGTCGCGATGGCGCTCCGGAATGTCGATGGTTCCTGACACCTCGGCGTAGTCGATGCTGCCACTCCCCTTCGATTCGACTCTGAAATCCTTGCCTACCTTGTTCACTTCGATGCTGCCCGATCCATCGTTCTGCACGATTACCGAACCTCGTACATCCGTAGCGTAGATGCCACCGGAGCCATCGCTCTCGACGGTGAACGATCCGGTCACGTTGCGAACATTGATGTCGCCGGAGCCATCGTTCACTCTCACATCGCCGCCGACGTTCTCGATCGTGAGATCACCGGAGCCGTCGGTAATGCGGACCGATCCCGCGGCGCCGATCACAGAAAACGATCCCGAGCCATCGCTCGCGTCCAGCGAGCCAATGTTGGTGATCTTCGTATCGCCGCTGCCGTCACCAACCTCGGCGTTGATGCCTTGCGGAACCTCGATCACGAGATCGAGCGAAGCGGAGTAATTGTTGTCCCTGTAATTCCGTTCATCGTCCGGAATATCCGCCTTGATGAACACGACATCACCACGCCGTTCGGCGATCAGCTTGATCCTGGTGAGGAATTGCTGCGAAGATGACCGGGCCGTGCCGGTGACCTGCACCTGCCGCAAGCCGGGTTTTCCTTCGACGCGGAGGAGTCCGGCGCCCGCCTCGACCTCGATGGATTTTGCGCCCGCTGCGTCAACCACAGCATTCCTCGGCGCCGTATATGGGCTGGACCACTGCGCGTGCGCTGCCGAGCCGATTAGAAAAGGCGCCGCCGCGAAGGCTGCACCGCGAAACTGTCGATTCATTGAGAGCTCCCCTCGGGTGTGTCAGGGTTAGACAACCCCTGCCACCCTTACGGTTTGAAGGGGGCCCGGTTTCAGTCTGGCGGGAACGATGCGGGGCCGAGCTTCCAGATCCCGTTGAGCATGTCGGAGGCGTAAACGCGCAACCCGACCAGCTGCACACCCCAGATATAGACAGGTCCCACCCCGTTGGGGCCGTGCGCGAGCTCCCGATTCATTTTGGCCAGGTCGCAGCGCCCGTCCTGACTCTTGTCCGCATCCGCGCAACTCGACAGGTCGCCGGTGATGTCGATCGCCCGCACACCCCCATTGTAGTAGGCAGCATAGAGAATCCCGCGATTCTCATCGACCGAAAAGTTGTGCGTCCCCGCACCATCGACGTGGAAAAACGCAACCTCACGCGGTGACGCGAAGTTGCTGACGTCGACGACGTGGATGTCACCGCTGGCCGAAACGCCGATGGCGCCGTGTCCCTCTTCGCCGACGAACGCGTACCGCTTCTCTCCAGTGACCGCGTTGTGAAACCACCAGACGTTATGAGCCTGACCTCCGACCGTGATGACGCTTCCGAGCGCGATCGGATTCGCGACCGTGCCAGCCCCCGCTCCGCCAATGTCCCAGATCGTGATTCCCTGGTTCCAGAGAGCCGTGATGAGAATTCCATCGCGGACGAAGACGTCATGCACGTACGGGCTCCCCATCACCGCGGTGAAGACCTGTGTGGGTACAGCCGGATCGGTCAGATCCACGATCACGAGACGTGCGGGAGACACGCTGCTTGGATCGATGCACAGAAACGCGTACAGTCTGCCATTCACGCGTTGCACTTCCGCTGTATGGACCCCGGGGTCGGTGAGCGCGGTGGTGTAGCGCGTGATCAGCTGCGGCTTGACCGGATTGGCGAGGCTGTAGATCATGATCGAGCCCGGCGAGAACTCCGTCGCGACAACGAGCAGTTGTCCGTCGTCGCTCGCCTGAACGTCGCCGAGCGTGCTGGCGTTGGGCACGATCAGAGAGTCGACGAGAGTCGGCACCTCACCCAGGACATCCCAGATCTTTACCGCGTTCCCGGGCGCACTGCGAAATCCCCAGGTCGTCGTGTAGGCGACGTTCCCCTTCACCCAGATCTCTCCGGTATAGCGGTCCGAGACCCGCCCGGTACCGAATATGGTGAGATCGTGAGAGCCAGGCCCCGGCGTCACTGGGTTGTCAGATCCACACGCCAGCAAGAAAATCGCGCACGTCGGGATCGCGAAGCGCATTCTACATGTCCTCCATCTTCATACCGCCCATTTTAGCGTCCGGTTTTCGTGTTGTCGCGACACCGTACCGACCCATTCGCATGTGAGACATGCCGAACGCCAGCTTGGCCCCGACTGATACACTCCATATGCGATCGGATCCATAGAACTGGCGCGGATCGAACCCCGATGGCCGTAACGTTGGACTGACGCGGGCGCGCGCCACTTCGGCGAACGGCTCGATGGTGAAAGCCCTGACATTCACGAGAGAGAGAGCGGCGCGCGCGGTGACGATCGTCCAGCGCGAGCGCCCGGCAATGCTGAGATCGGTCGCAGGAATCGGAGTTCTGAACGCGTCGACGAGACGTTGCTCATCGGGGCGCTCCGTGCGCTCGATCCGGAGCGCGCCGTTCAACCTATCATATCGTGCCCACGTTTCCGCCAGGAGGGACGTGAACGCGAATGTGCGGGCTGATCCGACGTAATCCCCGGTCCGCGCCCACTCGAACAGCGCGTAACCCGAATGTTGAGAATCTTCGAGGCGGATCGAAGCGCTCTGCTTCCGCTGATCGGCGCCGCCACCTGTCGGGTTCTCGGGCGATTTGACCCGCGCGTAGCTGGTCTGGAACTCTCCCTGTGGCCAGGGAACGAACGTGATCCGGCCGGACCACGAATCCCAATATCGATTCCGGTTTGGCGTGTCTCCGGGGCCGGTTGGCTCATCCCCATTGAACGCCCCTCCCTCGAAGATCAAGCGGCCAGTGCGGAGCGCGCCGATCGCAACGGCGCGCTCGAGGATCTGCGCCAAATGGTGGTTGATCGGATACTTCTCGAACGGCCGCTCCATTGGGTCATCGGTGCCGAAGGGCGCGAAACCCTTCCCTACTGTGATTGAAGCGCCACTCACGCCATCCACGCCGAATCTTTTCGCCGATGTAAGTACGATCTCATGGAGGTAGGTGTGCGGGTGTCGGCGATCGATGTATCCCTCTCCGGCAATGCCCGCGTTCAGCTCACCGCGTTTTAGCGTTGCCCCCTCGAGATTGAGCGTCCCCTTTAACGAGAACAATCCATTCCACGGATCGAGCTCGGCCATGATTGCGGGCTGGGTGACGTAGCCTTCAGTCAGAGCGCGACCTTGAATCGCGGGTGACTCGCGGGTCACCACTCCGATTGCCTGAGCGCCTACCTCGAGAACGGCGGAAGAATGTTGACTGACCTGCGCGTTGGCGATCATGGGAAGGAGCCACGCAAGGACAGGCAGCCAGAACAGCATCTGGACCGCTGTGAACGAACCCGGGATTCCCCCGAAGCGGCAGTCGAGCTTATTGGAGCGGGTGAATTGCAATTGCTATAGCTAGCCGTGGAATGGTTCGGGATGTAGACTCTGTCACGTCTGGGAGTCGTGACTGCTGGCTGGTATCTGCGCCGCTGGCCACTCGTATCCCGTTCGATTGTAGTTGCAGTTCTTTCGAAATATCGCACTGGGGATTCAACCATGCTCATCCGAGCAAGACTCGCGACTTTAACGATTGCCACTGCGGCGTCTCTTGTGAGTGCCGGTCAAGTCGGGCTCGCGCAGCAGCCTGTGCCTCTTCCCGCGACCATACCGGGCCCCGCGGTCAACGACGTCGCTCCTGATTTCGCGCTCGTCGGCGCCGACAAGTACGGGCTTCTCAAGACGCCCGTGAGACTTTCGGACTATCGTGGCCGTACCGTAGTCCTCGCGTTCTTTTATCAAGCGCGAACGAAAGGCTGAACGATTCAAATGGAGGCGTACCGTGATCAGTACGCCACGCTCTTCAACAACGGCCGGAATGTCGTCGTCCTCGGCATCAGCGTAGATGCGGACACTACCCTCGCGTCGTGGGCGCGCGAAGAGGATTTTCCGGTGCTGTTCGCCAGCGACCCGGGTGGGAAAGTCGGCCAGCTATACGCGGCCTACGACGCCAAGAACAAACTGGACAACCGGTCGCTGTTCGTGGTCCGTCCCGATGGGCACATCGCTTATGTTACCAAGCCGTTCAAGGTTCTCACTCCTTCAGCGTACACCGAGCTGGCAGCCGTCGTGGACAGTCTGGCCCCGCCACCAAAGGTAGAATCGGCGAAATAAAAAAAAGCCGCGGATTTATCCGCGGCTTTTTTTCTCGGCGACACGCGCGAACAACAACGCGAATTTCCTACAGCGCCTTCCTCAGCGCGGCCTCGAGGTCCTGTTTCCCGCCGAGGCCCGTGTAAACCACGCGGCCCGTTTTATCGATCACGACGACGTACGAAGTGGCTGGAGCGTCAAAAGCGCCCGCCGCTTTCCCTTCCACATCGTAGTAGGTGTCGTGCGGCAACGGATTCGCCGCGACCCACCTCCGCACTCTCTCAGGCGATTGATTGATGGCCACCGCGATCGCCACAAATTTCACCCGCTTCCCGTACTTCTTCTCGACGTCGAGCAGCGTCGGCATCAGCTCTCGGCAGTTGGGGCACCATGTGGCCCAGAACTCGATCAGCATCGGAGTCTTGCCGATGTAACGCGCGAGATCGACCTGCTTTCCATCGAGAGACTGTACCGTCACTGACGGCGCCTGAGCGCCGACCTCGATGCCGAGATCCTGAGCCATCGCGGGAGCGGACACTAAACTCACGGCGGCCAGAACCGCGAAGAGAGAGAGCTTTGACGAAGGGAACAGCGTTGGGAGGTTCATCCGATTCAGATTATGATTTTTATGTGGCGGTCTTTCAGATGAGAAGCAGCCCCATCTGCACAAGGTAATACTCCGCAACGGCCAACATGATCAACGCGAAGATCCGCTTGATCCAGACCATCCAGGCCCCTGCCCTTGGCAGACGGGCAAGCGTGCCGCTGAAAAGTCCCACCAGCACCAGCAGCGTGCACATGCCGAGCGAGAATACGAATAGGTAGATGAATCCGAGCACTCCACTCTTTGTCGCGGAGACCCAGGTGAGCACTGCCGCCATTACGGGCGCCGAGCACGGTGCGGCCACCAATCCGGATGCCGCTCCCATGACGAACACGCCATAGAGGCTGCCTCCTTCACCCGCGGTTGCGGCGCGTGTCAGAAGCCACGACGGTACCCGCACTGGAATGACGTCGAGCATCGCCAGCGCCGCGATGATCAGGAGATT
>DATHGO010000004.1:0-3346 GCA_035317585.1 Gemmatimonadaceae bacterium
GCGTCGCCGGCGGACCGAAGCGCGCCGCCGAGCATGAAGAAGACGAGCATCCCGCCGCTGAACACGAACATGATACGCAGGAACGGAAGCGCCTCGCGTTGCACCTCTGGTGCGGCGTTCACGAAATTGAGTAGCCACGGCGCTGCGAAATAACCGATGGGCGCCATCACGAAGACCGCCATCCCGATCGCCGTTATGAACGCCTGATAGACCGCGCGGTCAACCTTGTCATGGTCGCCGGCGCCGGTGAAGCGCGCGACCAGAACACTCATCCCTGTGAAAAGCGACGAGATGAAGATCATGACGATGAGCCACATCTGCATGCTGACGCCTATCGCGGCATTGGCCTTGTACCCAATGAGGTTGCCGACGAGCGCCTGATCCACCATGCCCTGCAACCCGCCGACGATGTTCGTGAGCATCGTAGGCCACGCGAGCTTCCACACCGCGGGGAGCAGCGGCCCCTCGACGATGGAGCGGTCGTAGGGGCGGCGCTGCGGTCGAGTGCCTGATGTCGGCGCGGACTCGACGGGCGCGGCGGCGGTGGCGGGCGCAACTACGTCAGTCAATCCAGGTACCGCCCCTCGCGCGGGAAATCATCGCATCCACGCTCCACGGACCCGCACCGGCAAACACGAAATACAGGTAGATGAAGCAGTAGAGTATGGCAGGCGTGCCCATGTTCGTCGTCGGCCAAAATGACTGCGGATAATGCCCCTGGAAATAGGCCACTGCCATTTCCCCGGCAAGCACAAAAGACACAGGGCGCGTGAACAGGCCTATCAGGATCAGGGAGCCTCCGAATAACTCGAGAGTGCCGGCGAGTCCCAGCTGTGAGACGAGTGGGATCGGCGGCATGCCGGCCGGCAGAGGCGGAAAGTTAAAGAGCTTCATTGTCCCAAAGGAGATGAAGACCGCGGCCGCGACGATGCGGAGGACGCTCAGCATCCGTGCTTTCCAGGGCGATCGTGACGGCTCGAATATGGACATTATTTGCCTCCTGACACGGGCGCATCGAGAAACTCCGGGATCATCGAGAGCAGCCAATTCGTGCGGCCAATTAGCGTGACATGCGTCGTGCCGGGCAGCACGGCAAGCCTGGAGCGCGGGAGGGCCACGAGGTCGCCGGGCACTCCGCCGCCGAGCAGCCGGAACATCTTGACGACGTGCTCGGGACGCACGACATCGGCGTCACCGATGATAAGCATCGTGGGAACCTTGATCGACCGAACCTGGTCTTCCGACAAGCCGCGCCAGTTCAGGTCGAGAACTTTTATTTTTTCGACGAGCTTTGGCCAGTCCCCCTTGTTCGGAGCGATCCTCATGTACGTCTTGAGCCAGGGCGTCCCGACAAAAGCATCGGGGGTCATCTTCTTTTCTCCGTCGAGCAGCTCGGGATAGTATCCGTCGGGGTCGTAGCTCGCTCCCCCGGCGTACACCAACTTGCGCACCAGCTCGGGATGCCTAACTGCGACGTACATCGCGACCCCGCCTCCCATGCTGTAACCGACGAAGTCAGCCTTCGTGATCCTGAGCTGCCGCAGTAGCTCCGCGACATCGTCCGCCATCTGCTCATACGTGAGCGGACGATCTATGTCGGCGGTGCGACCGTGACCCTGCTGCTCGAGGGCGATGACCTGCCTGGTCTTCGCGATGGTCGGCAGGATCTTTCCAAAGTCAGACTCGATATTCGAGAACGCACCGTGGAGAAAAACGATCGGTGTCCCGCGCTGTGGACCGCGAACCTCGTAGTACATTTTCAGGCCGTTCACAAAGGCGTACCGTCCACCGGTGCCTCTGCGACCGATTGTCCGTTGCGCCGAGGCGATCGGCGCGATAACGAGCATCGCCGCGGCGATGGCGAGCACAACGAATCGTATGCGCGTGCGAGCGTTCGTGGCCGGTTTCATCGTGTCATCTCCGATTCCTCAGCGTCGCAGTGGGATGAGAGCGCGCACGCGCTCGTCGCGGAGGTAGAGTCCTCCCCACAAAAAGAGCGCGACGTAAATTGGAGCCAGCACGGTGCTGAAAAGTGGAGCGCCAATTCTCACCTGAGCGGCGACGGCTCCGCCAAGATACCCCGTGAGCAGAATCGCGCCGAAAGCGGATGTCCGCGGAATCACGTATAGGACAATGGCGATAAACTCAATCGTGCTGAGAGGGATCGCGATACTTAATGGAAATCCAAGCTGCGCGAATCCCTGGATCACCGCCGGCGGCTTCATCGCGTGTATGACCGTATCGAAGAGCATAAACAGAACGGCGATGCCGCTGAGTACGCGTCCGGTCCAGAGCTGACCCTTCGAGATAGAAGCTGCTTGCGCACCATACTCCATCGATCATTTCTCCAATTGATTGTTCATTGCGGTCGTGAATCACCTGCATGCGCACGCGAGCGATCGAGCAGCAGCTCGCGCTCACGAGCGTTTCGTGTCATGGATGCCGCGCGCTCGAATTCCTTCCGCGCCTCGTCAAAACGCCCCAGTTTCTCGAGTAGGTCCGCCCGAGCCGCCGGTAATAAATGGTAGCCTTTGAGTGACGGCTCCAACGTCAGCGCATCGACGATCTTCAAACCCTCCGCCGGACCGAAAGCCATCGCGACGGCGACTGCACGATTGAGATCCACGATCGGCGATGGCGCAGCCGCCGCCAACGCATCGTACAGCGACGCGATGCGCTGCCAATCCGTCTCCACTGCGGTGCGCGCGCGCGCATGACACGCGACAATCGCCGCCTGCAACGCGTACGGGCCATTCGCCCCGCGGAGCTTCTCGGCCCGCTCGAGCGCGGAGAGACCGCGGCGGATCAGGATCTGATCCCAGCGCCCGCGATCCTGATCGAGCAGCAGTATGGCCTTTCCCGACGGGCCGGTCCGTGCACGCAGCCGTGATGCCTGGATCTCCATCAGCGCGACCAGTCCGTGGACCTCCGGCTCCTCCGGAGCGAGCTCGGCGAGGATGCGACCAAGACGAAGCGCATCCTCGCAAAGAGCGGGTCGCACCAGATCGTCACCGGCGGTGGCCGAGTAGCCTTCGTTGAATACGAGGTAGATGACCTCGAGCACCGACGACAATCGGGCAGCAAGCTCGGTCCCGCGCGGGACTTCAAAGGGAATCTTGCGCTCGGAGAGAGTCCGCTTGGCGCGGACGATTCGCTGTGCGACGGTTGGCTCGGGCACGAGAAACGCCCGGGCTATCTCATCGGTAGTGAGACCACCGAGCAAGCGCAGCGTGAGCGCGGTCCGCGCTTCCCGAGGGAGCACTGGATGACAGGACATGAACATCAGGCGCAGAAGGTCGTCGCCGATGTCGTCGTCGATCGCTGCGTCCATATCCGCCACCGCCAG
>DATHGO010000005.1:0-2762 GCA_035317585.1 Gemmatimonadaceae bacterium
GTATGCCGGAATTGATCGGCGATTGTTGACCGCTCGCCCGGCGGCGAAAGTGCGTTGCCTCCGACGGCGATGACCGCGGTCCGCGGAGACTCCGTCATTTTCGCGAATGCCCGATCAGCGCGCCCAGCGAGTCATACGCGATCCCGAACTCCCTGAGATTCGCGGCAGCGAGCGCGGCTCGCATCCGGTTGTAGAGGCGCGTGACCTCAGCCCGGAACGCCGAATCATTGGCGGCAATGGGTACGGAGGAAACCGGCTCCCAGGGAGTTGTGGTCAGGTCACGGACGACGCCGGGAGCGCGGAAATCCGCCGAGTTTGGAAATGCCGTCATCCATGCCAGTGAAATGGGATCCGGCGACGGATCGGCGGCGATCATGACTCGAGCTGTTCGTGCGTTCACAAGCGCCGTCGCGGCGTGTCTGAAATAGCTCCGCTCCTCGCCGGCAAGGACGTAGTGCTGACTCAGTGGATAGTTGGAGGACGCGGAGTACAGCTCGAGCTTCCAGTAAAGGGTGTCAGCGCGAAACATGGGCTCGACCATGCTTCCCTGCGCGAATATGGGAGCCAATGCACGGATTCTGTTCCGTGCGTCGCGATTTGTGACAAGCCTGGCGCGGCGAGGGATGGAATCGGATAACAGCTCAAGCGACTGGTAGGCCCATGCATACTCCCAGCGTGAAAGCCCGTCGCCGAGACGCTGGCCGGCGACATCGAGCTGTGGCTCTGTTACGATCACGAGGCCGCGAGCCCCAGGATACACGAGCGAATCCTGCCGCAACAGCTGCTGGCTCGGAACGCTGGTGACGATGCTGTCCAGCGAAGCGGAGACCGCGGTTCTCGGCTGGGCGTCGATTGCGGATGCGCCCGGATCGTAAGCGCGGCGAGTGAAGTCCGCACGAGTGGCGACGTACGGCCGCTCTCGCACCATTTGCGCTTCTTTCGACGTGAAGCGACGAACGACGAGGGGCACGATTTCCTGAATCGATACCGAAAGTACAACGATCACCGTCACCGCGACGAAGCTGGTGCGCAGCTGTCCGGTCCAACCACTCAGCAGAACGGTGATGGCCACAGCGGCTGTGACGATCCAGAGCAGCAGCAGGCCGGGAAGAAGCCACTGATGATCGACGTAAGAAAAAACTCCCTGCTCTCCTCCACCGCGAATCATCAAGTCGTAGGATTCGAGCCGGTAACTCCACATGGTGACGAGCAGGAGCAGCGCGGCCAGGACGCTGAGGTGCCGGCGGACTCGCGCACTCATGCGAATGCCGGCGCGCTCCCAACGCAGTCCCGGAGTAAGCGAGTAAAGAACGACGACGATGAGCGACACGCCCACGATCAGCAGCATCGACCACGAATACACCGACTTCTCGAACGGAAGCCAGGTCGTATAAAAACCGAGGTCGCGCTGAAAATAGGGATCGCTCTCCCTGAACTTGACTCCCAGTCGGGCAAGCGCGAGCGAAGTCCAGCTTGGGAGCGCGGGAGTCACAGCTGCCGCGATTGCAATGGACATCAGAAACGCGAATCGATCCAGATACTTTCTGGGCACCGCCTCCCCGAACTCAACATTCGCGAGACGCCGCGGCAGGGTGAGGGTTCCAATGCTTCGTCCCAGCGCCGACAGGTTTACGAACGCGACGAAGACAGCGATTACGGAGCCGATGCCATAGATCAACAACAGGTCGCCCGCTCGCTCGCTCCAGAGGGGAGTGGCGCCCATCGCGCTGTACCAGGAATAATCGGCGTGAATAGTCGAGAGCGTGCGTCCGGCAACGAGTATTGCAGCCGCGATGACGACCCCAATGAGGAGGCGCCGGCGGGGCATCACATCAAACCTTGACGCCCTTTGCGCCGAGCCAGCCCTGCATCTCGGACTGAATCTCGCCGAGCCGCCCCTTGGTGCGGGCCTCGAAGCGCATCACCAGAATCGGGCCCGTGTTGGACGCCCGAATCAGCCCCCAGCCGTCGCCAAACAAGACGCGCACGCCATCGACGGTGATGACTTTGTACTTGGCGCTGAAGTACTTCTTCGCCTCTTCCACGATGCCGAACTTCTTGTCATCCGGGCAATCAACGCGTATCTCGGGCGTGGAGACGAAACGCGGGACATCGGCGAGCAGCTCGCGAACGGATTTGCCGGAGTCGGCCACGATGTGAAGGAGCCGCGCTGCTCCGTAAAGCGCGTCGTCGAAGCCGTAGAATCCCTCCGAGAAGAACATGTGGCCGGACATCTCCCCGCCGACGGGAGCGTGGGTCTCGTGCATCTTCTTCTCGATGAGCGAATGACCGGTCTTCCACATGACCGGAATTCCACCCGCCTTTTCAACCGCCTCGGGCAGTGCCTGCGACGCCTTGACGTCGAATACGATCGACTGCCCCTTGCCGGTGCGAGCCAGCGCGTCGCGCGCGTAGATGATCAGGAGATAATCGCCCCAGATGATCTCGCCCGTATTGTCGACGACGCCAATCCGGTCTGCGTCTCCATCGAAGGCGATGCCGATGTCGGCGCGATCCTTCTTCACCGCGGCGATCAGCGCCTCGACGTTCTCCGGAACAGTCGGGTCCGGGTGATGGTTCGGAAACGTCCCGTCGCTCTCGCAGAACAGGTAGCGAGGTTTGATTCCGAGTCGCGGGAAAAGCTCCGGAGCAACGAGCGATCCGGCTCCATTGCCACAATCAAGTATGACCTTGAGGTCTCGAGAGAGTGACCCGACCCTTTTCGCAATGTCGTCGACGTAGCGACCGATCACGTCTTCGCT
>DATHGO010000006.1:0-2468 GCA_035317585.1 Gemmatimonadaceae bacterium
GAATATTCCGCTCGGTATCTGGGAGCTGGGGATAACGCTTGGCCTCTTGGGCGTTTGGGGTTTCTGCTATCTCTCGTTCATGGATGCGTTTCCGCGGATACGGGTTTTGCTCATGACTTCGCGGTACCGCGATGAGGTGCAGGTGCCGGTGGATCCGCGAACCATGGAGCCGTTGCCGGCGCACGAGTAACCCGCGTTGGTAGCCGTGCGTTGTTCGTGCGCGGCGGAACTATCTATATTTCGCGTCGAGGGGGCGTTAGCTCAGCTGGGAGAGCGCCTGGTTTGCAACCAGGAGGTCGCAGGTTCGATCCCTGTACGCTCCATAGCCCCGACTGCACGATCATCGTCGCCACGGAGGGTAGGCCGTCGCGGTAATAATTCCGTGTCCTACGTTGCGACCGGTTGCCAGTCCGCTGGAAGATACGACCGCGACGGTGGTGTCGGAGCTGCTCCATTTCCATGCGGACGCCCGGAGCAGGCGGCCCTGCCCGTCCCGTGCTGTGGCGACGTACTGTACGGTGCCGGCAGAGTAGATGGTGTCGCTCGCGGGCCCGACTGTGACGCGGACGACGGCCGGATGAACTATTCGCAACCCATCGATGAAGTCAGGAACTTCAAGAGCGCCAGTATCGGTGGGGGCGTCGCAGGCAAGCAGCGCGAGGACGCCGAAGATTACGTATCTCATCTATCGCCTCCCAGGAGGTCGTAGTTTTGATCCACGTACTCTCGACTCCCAACAAATCGATGGGATGGTGAGTCGAGCCAACTCGGTGACAGCTCACTCGAGCTAATCCCTACAGGGGAGCTGAGCTTTCCTTCCGCCAGCTCAGAATACTGGAAGATCGTCGAAGCTTATGATTACGTCGCTTTCGCCCTGGATTGGAGCGTGATCGAGGGCACTCTCCGCGCGATGAACGAGCTCCGCAACGTTCACGTTTGCGCTCGCGAGATCTGATACCGCCGAGTATCCGGCCCGCAGCCGAACCTCGCCCCCGATTGTCTTGTTCTTTGTCGCCTTATCGAGCTCGCGCTGAAGCCGCGCGACGAGGAGCCGCGCTCCGGCTGCGTCGGTATCCGGCGCCAGAATGGCGAAGCGGGAATCACCGACGTGCCCAACCACATCTGACTGACGGCTCTGCTCGCGGAAAACGTGCGCAACATCGGCGAACCCGGCGGCACTCTCCTTCCACAACATGCTCGATCCAACTTCGCGGTCGTGCACCTGCGGCGCGACGGCGACGCAAGCGAATGGCTCATGTTTTCTGAGAGCGCGCGCGCCGAGCTTGCCGGCCAGCTGGCGCAGGCCGAACGAGGTGTAGAGGCCGGTGGTGGCATTCACGAAATCCTCGGCCCGCGCCATCACCAGCTCGCCGCGCCCGCGCAGGAACGTGTCAAGCTTGATGAAAACCGGCTCTAGATCGACGGGATGACCGCAGTATTCCCATGCACCTGCGATAAGAGCCGCGATGCGCACGCGCGGGTCGACAGGGGTTGGTGATGTGATCACAACTGGTATGGAGTGATCGAACTGGATGCCGTCTCGAATGGCGCGGCATACATCGAGCGCCTTCACATCGGCAAGAGATTCGTCGAGCACCAGAAGGTCGTGGTTGGCGAGTCTCGCCAGCTCCATGGCCTGTGCGCCGGAGCGTGTATGCGCGACGACGTACCCGTGCTCCTGAAAGACGCTCTCCAGGGCCCTGCTCATCCAATCGTCGCCGCAGGCAATGAGGGCGAGGGGCGGACGGTCCAAGGACAGTTGCATCGAGCCTCCTCTTCGGTAGCTCGACTGACGTGGCGCCGTCTCAGCGCTTTAGCCTCGTAGCTTTGCGTCGCCACCTTTCGGTGGGTTTGCGGTTTTCGGAGGTGCTATCCTGTCCGAGCCGGGGGCTACGTCCAGGAACAAGAGTCTATTGGGAGACGATTGAGCGGTGTTTCGGGTTACCAGGAGGGCCTTGGGCGCACCGGCGCCATGGGATGGGTAACCTAAGTTGTTGCTATGAAACCCTTTACTGTATCATAGGAAGGGCCAGCACGAACGAGAATCGCGTCCCGTCACTGCTGGAATCCACCTGGAGGGTGCTTCCCATTGCTTCCACCAGGGTGCGGACGATAGCCAGTCCAAGGCCCGCGCTGGAGAAGCGCAGCTTGACGCCCTCGGGAGGAAACCCATAACACAGGCGCTCGAGCACGTCGTCCGGAATGCCCGGGCCGGTATCCTCGACCCAGAATTCGACGCGATCTTCTGAGACCTCGCTGCAGCCCATTCCGACCGATCCGGCATCGGTATAACGAAGCGCGTTGGACGCCAGGTTTACGAGCGACTGCTGAATCGCCGATCCATGACCCACGCGCGCGTCGTGGTCCGGGAACTCCATGCCGAGGGGGATTCCTTTCTCCTCGCACATCGGCTGAACGATGGCACTCACCGAGTGCATGGTCTCGCTGACAGAGAAGGGCATCGGCTT
>DATHGO010000007.1:0-2461 GCA_035317585.1 Gemmatimonadaceae bacterium
TCGATCACCATCGACGGTGACGAGATCAAGATTCTCTCCCAGAAGGATCCTGCCTTGCTCCCGTGGAAAGAGCTCGGCGTGGATATCGTCCTCGAATCCACCGGTCGCTTCACCGATGCCGGCGCCGCCAGAAAGCACATCGAAGCAGGCGCCCGGAAGGTACTGATCTCCGCGCCGGCCAAGGACGAGGACATCACTATCGTCATGGGCGTGAACAGCGACAAGTACGATTCGGCGAAGCACACTATCGTCTCCAACGCTTCATGCACGACGAACTGCGTCGTCCCGATGGTAAAAGTCATTCGCGACAACTTCGGCTTTCGTCACGCGTCGATGGTCACGATCCACAGCTACACCAACGACCAGAATGTCCTCGATCTCCCGCACAAGGATCTGCGCCGCGCGCGGGCGGCGGCCCTGTCCATTATCCCGACAACGACCGGAGCGGCAAAAGCAACCGGGCTCGTCATTCCCGAGGTGAAGGGAAAGATCGACGGGAGCTCAATTCGCGTTCCTACCCCCGACGTGTCGTACACGATTCTCACGGTCGAGATCGAGAAGGCCGGCGCCACGAAGGAATCCGTGAACGCCGCGTACAAGAAGGCCGCGGCCGAGGGACCACTCCAGGGCATCCTTCGCTACACCGATGAGGAGCTCGTATCGAGCGACTTTATCGGCGATCCGGCGTCGTGCATTCTCGATTCGAAGACGACCAACGTCATCGACGGCACTCTCGTTACTGTGCAGGGCTGGTACGACAACGAGTGGGGATATGCGTCACGCTGCGTCGACATGCTCCGCTTCATGGGGTCGCGACTCTAGACCGAGCCCGGACAATGAAAAAGAAAAGCGTCCGCGATCTCAGCGATGCGCAGGTGCGCGGCAAGCGCGCGCTGGTTCGCGTCGACTTCAACGTGCCTCTCGACGACGATGGCAACATCACCGACGACACGCGCATCCGTGCCTCGCTTCCGACGATTCAGCTGCTGCTCGATCGCGGCGCCCGCCCGGTAATTCTCTCACACCTGGGGCGGCCCAAAGGGAAACCAGATCCGAAGTACTCGTTGCAGCCGGTATCGAATCGGCTCCAGGAGCTGGCCGGTTGCACGGTGATCTTCGTCGAGTCGACCGATTCGGACGAAGCACTCCAAGCCTGCCAGAACCTGAAGGCAGGAGAAATCCTTCTCCTCGAGAACACCCGCTTCCTTGGAGGCGAGGAGAAAAACGACCAGCGCCTGGCGAGGGCGCTTTCCGAGCTCGGCGACTTTTTTGTGAATGATGCCTTTGGCTCAGCGCATCGCGCGCATGCTTCGACTGTTGGTATCGCCGAGCATCTGCGGCCGGCCGTTGCCGGACTATTGATGCAAAAGGAGCTCGATTACCTCGGTGGCGCACTCGCGAACCCGAAGCACCCATTCATCGCGATACTTGGAGGAGCGAAGATCTCGGGGAAGATCGACGTGATCGAGCAGCTCCTCCCGAAAGTCGATGGGCTGCTAATCGGCGGAGCAATGGCGTGCACTTTCTATCGTGCGATGGGACTGGAGACGGGAAAGTCACTGGTGGAAGAGGACCGCGTCGCAATGGCGAAGGATCTGCTCGCGCGCGGCGGCATGCGCCTCACTCTCCCGCACGATGCGATGGTCGCGCCCTCGCTCGAGCGGGCGAAAGAGGCGAAAGCAGTCCCGCGCAACGCGATCCCGAAAGACCAGGCCATGTTCGACATCGGCCCGCAATCGGCCGCGTCGTACTCGCGCGCGATCGCGGCGGCCAAAACGATAATCTGGAACGGTCCGATGGGCGTCTTCGAGACGCCGCCATTCGATGCCGGCACCAGCGCAATCGCGGAGGCAATGGCGAACGCCACGGCGAAGGGCGCGACCACGATCGTTGGTGGGGGGGATTCGGCAGCCGCCGTGACCGAAGCAGGACTCGAAGCGAAGATGAGTCACGTCTCCACAGGCGGTGGCGCGTCGCTCGAATTCCTCGAGGGCAAGAAACTCCCCGGAGTGGAAATCCTCGACGAGGCCGACTAGTGAAGCGCCCCGTTCTCGCCGCCAACTGGAAGATGAATAACGGTCCGACGGCGGCGAAGACATTCATGGACGCATTTCTCGCGAGCTACCCGCCGCGGAACGACAGAACGGTCATCATCTTTCCGCCCGCGGTCTCACTCACGACCGTCGCAACCGCCGCCTCAAGCCGAACCGACATTCTCGCAGGGATCCAGAACATTCACTGGGCGGAAAAGGGAGCCTTCACCGGGGAGATCTCGGCACCCATGGCCAAAGACGCTGGCGCGGCGGTGGTACTGGTCGGACACTCGGAGCGGCGACACGTCTTCGGCGAGACGGACGCGCAGTGCGCGCAGAAATGCCTCGCGGCATCACGCGCGAAGCTGGCCTTCATGCTCTGCGTTGGGGAAACCATGCAGCAAAGAGAGGCGGGCGAAACGGAACGC
>DATHGO010000008.1:0-7008 GCA_035317585.1 Gemmatimonadaceae bacterium
ATTGCGACTTTCGCGCAGGCGTTTGTCCCGCGCCGCGGTGAGATGGTTGAGCGCATGACCGCCTTTCTGATCCGTCCGGACATGCCGGGGTTCAAGGTGGTCGGCACCGTTCACAAACTCGGCATCCGCGGATCGACGCAGGCGGAGCTTAGCTACGAGGCTCTCGAGGTTCCCGCCGATCATCTGCTCGGGGCGGTAGGACGCGGATTTGGCGTGGCGGTGCACGTGCTCAATGCCGGGAGATTGACTCTCGCTGCGGGCTGCACGGGCGCCACCAAGCGCACACTGAAAGAGATGACATCATACGCCGAGCAGCGGGTGCAATTCGGGCATCCGCTGGCGGATTTCGAGATCACGCAGCGCAAGCTCTCGCGGATTGCGAGCGAGACCTACGCTTCCGACTCGATGCTTGGGATCCTGGCGTCACTGGTCGATCGGGGCGACAACGATTTCTCGCTCGAGGCCGCCTGCGCGAAAGTTTTCGCCAGTGAGATGGTGTGGAGAGCCGCCGACGACATGGTGCAGCTTGCCGGAGGCCGCGGGTACGTGAAGCCATATCCGTACGAGCGGATTCTCCGCGACTCGCGCATCAATCGGATATTCGAGGGCGCGAACGAGGTGCTGCGACTGTTCATTGCGCTCAACGGCATTCAGGCACCCGCCGCGGCCTTGAAGGAAGTCGGGTCGGCGTTACGGCGCCCTCTGCGCAACCTCGGGTTGCTGGGAGGCTATGCCAGGTCACGAGTGAGGCTTCGGCTTGGTCAGACGTCCACGCTCGACATCGATCTCCACGAGCGTCTCAAAAAGCACAAGGAATACTTCGAGAAGCACGTTGCCGAGCTTGGCTCGGCGACCGACCGCGTGGTCACCCGTCACCGCGAGAAAATCGTCGACAGCCAGCTCATGCTCGAGCGGCTGGCAGACATGGCAATAGATCTCTTTGCGACGGCGGCTGTGATCGCGCGGACCCAGAGTCTCATCGATGAGCGGGGCGTCGGGAACTGCGAACGGGAAATCGCGCTCTGCGATCTTTTTTGTATCGAAGCCGGGCGCCGTTTTCGAGAGAATCGCAGCATGCTCGACTCGCGCGAGGAAGGCATCGACGACACGCGCCGCGGTGTCGCCGGCTTTGTGCGAGGCGGAAAAGGTTACTTCGTTACCGACGCTATCCTGGAAGAGTAGTCTCGGCGTACAGCGATATCCGCCTGGCCGGCATCACTGTACCCCGAGTGTACTTACTGAGGCGATTGCCCCGTGATGGCATTGACGCCGGTATCTACGGTTTTCAGCACCTGAATTAGAATCTGGGGATTCCGGTCAAGCGTCTGCACCACCCGGTTCACGATCTTCGCCACGTTGTCCAGATCGACATAGAGATACGCCTCGGCCATCACACCTACGATCCCGAGCTGTACCTTCTTGATCCCGACATCGACGCCCGCGGTGAGCTGCACGAGGTTCATTGCGTTCGCGTCCAGCGCGACGTGGGCCTTAACGTCGGCCACCGTGAGCCCGATTGAATCAACGGAAAGCTCCGGTATCTCGAGGATTACGTCGCGGTTCGGCGTGAGCGAGGTCGTTGCGGTGTATGTTCTCTGAGGGGTTGGCTGTTGCGCGGATACAGGCACAGCTGCTGCGACGCAGAAGGCGAGTCCGGCGATCAGGATTCCAGCACGCATAGTCACAATCTCCTGGGTTGTGGCGCGGACTAGCGAGTCGCGGCCTGGATGATACTCGAGGTCAGAAGCTTACCCGCCTTACTGAGCGTATATTGCACGATCGCGTTAGTGGCGGCGTCCTTCGCCCGCTTCACTATATTGCCGGCCGCGTCGGTCGCAGTGCTGATAACCGGTAGCTGCGTGATGTTGCCGACCACCTTTTCCGCTGCCTGCTGACCGGCACTCGTCACCGCCTTCTCGATAATCGATCCGGTGCTTTGATCGATGAGCCGTTGTACGGTCTGGCCCAGCGAATTCGTCACAGTGCCAAGCAACAACCGGTTAACCAGTCCCCCCACGGCACCCACGGTATTCTGTAGAGTGCTGCCGAGCTGCTGCACGACCTCGGGGTGGTTGTCGACGAAGGTCAGAGTCTGATCGACGATGTATACGACATCATCGAGATCAACCAGCAGCAGTGCCTGCGCGCGCACGCCCTGAATCGTGAGATCGACGTTGCCGACCAGAACGTCGGCTCCAGCGTTTACTCGAACGAGGTTGGCGACGCGCGCGTCGAGATTCAGCTTGGCGGTGAGACTGTCGACTTTCAGGAAGACTCGATTGACGCAGAGGTTCGGAATATCGAGCACGACATCATACTCTGGAAATTCGTGCGATCGCCCTGTGCCGCCGGTCACTGTTGCTCCGCCGGCCACTCCACCGGTTGCGCGCTGACGTGCCAGGCTGTCCGCGCGCAGTGCGCGGTTGAAGGCGCGCGCGGAATCACTCGGCACGCACTGCCACGGCTGCCCAGCGCCGGGAGCACGCGCCGCCGCTGTCGTCGTGCGCACCTGCGCGTTGGTGATCGATGGGATGAGGGCGGCAATCGAGATTGCCAACGGAAGGAGATTGTGCTTTCTGTTACGCATACTCAGTTCCTCGCAGATGGAGCGACGACGGGTTTTCGCCACGCATCACGGCACACTGGCCGAGAACAGAGCGACTCACGAATGGCGATTTGCAAAAAGCTCGCCCTTTGCGCGCGAGGCACGGATGTTGAATTCCGTGAATGAGAAACTTCAGAATGACGATGAAGAAATGTAAAAAAAGTACATCGCGCTAATGTCAAAAACGTACATTTCGCTCGTGTGCGGAACTTTGTGCATCTTCGCTGCGCCGAATTCTGCGCGAGCGCAGGTGGCGATCGTCGCCGACGCGAGCCGATCCGACTGCGCCGCAGTCCTGGTTAACGACGGTACCATAGGTACACGCATCGGACCGACTGATTCGGCGGCGCGCGCGCGCGATACGGCGTCGCGATCCCGATCCGATACCACGTCGTTCGGAGCTGGCGGCGCAGGGCGCGGTCCGGGCGACGTCATTCTGCTCGTGGGAATGCACGCCGACGAAGTCCGATTCGCGTCTCAGCCTCATGTCCGCGTTCGGCTTTGCTGGGGCGGCGACACGCTGAGAGTCGTCCAGCGCGACAATCTCCCTTCGCCGATCGTACCGGGCACTACCTATAGAAACGTCTACATCGCCATCGAGTTGATCGGCCGGCTCAACGCCGAATGTCTCGCCGATAGAATCGGCGTTGCTAACAGCTCGGTGCCACGCGCACAGCAGGCAAATGCGGCACTGGCAGGCGCAACAGGACCACCGACCACTGTCAGCAACTGTGCATTTCTTGGCGGGGCGGCTGCAACCGGCGCACAGAACGCGAGGCCACCGACTCCGTGATCACTCACGCGTTGATTGTGGCCGCGGCTTCTGCGATGCTGAGCATGCATCTCCACGCTCAGGTCGCCCCGAAGCTGCCTGCGCCTGTCTTACGCGCCGATTCCGCCAATGGCACGGCAGCGGGATGCCCCGGCGGCAACGGCATTCATATCACCGCGACATCCGGGACGGTCACGGACAGCTCCTCGGGCGTCAACACCATCATCGGCCTTAATCAGTCCGTCGACACGACGCTCGTGTTCGACATTTCACGAAAGACATGGACGCGCACCAACATCGCGGCTGCGATCAGTCTCGGACTCGCAGATGCATCGCGCGGTAGATACGCGATCTGCGCGGGTGTCACCGCGCTGATGACGAGCGCTACGCTAACGATTAGCGGGGCGCGTGGACACGTTCACTTCGTTGCTTCGCTCAAGGACCTGGCGGATGCGCTCCGGTTGGGACCAGGTCAATGAGCGTCTCGGCGTATGTCGATATCTCTCTCAGGCATCGCCGAGAGTGGGAATGAAGGTCGGCGCGCGGCGATGTTTGCTCGCCTGCTCGTACGCATAAGCAAGCTTGATCAACGTCGGCTCGCTGTAGGCCCGGCCAAAGAAAGAGATCCCGATCGGAAGATTGTGTGAGAATCCCGCCGGCACGTTGATGTTCGGGTAGCCCGCGACCGCGGCCGGCGTCGAGCTTGCGCCGCTGAAGTGATCGCCGTTGACCAGATCTGTGACCCAGGCCGGACTTCCCGTCGGCGCCACGATCGCATCGAGCTTGTATTTGTTCATCGTCGCATCGATGCCATCGGTGCGCGACATCTTCAGATCCTTGGCCAGTCCGTCACGGTACTTCTTCTCGGTGAGCGGCCCCTTAGCCTGAGCCTGTATCATGATCTCCTGCCCAAACCACGGCATCGACGTATCCTTGTGCTGCTCGTTGAAGGCGATGATGTCGGCCAGCGTCCGTACGGGCGCCTTGGGGCCGAGCGATGCGAGATAGTTGTTGAGATCGGCCTTGAACTCGTAGAGGAGCACATCGAACTCGCTGTCGTCGAACTTTCCCGCGGTTACGATGTTGGCTGGATCGACGATCACTGCGCCCTGCGCCTTCATCGCGTCGATCGCATCGTTGATGACCTTGTCGGTGACATCGCTGTAACCGAAGAACTTGGTCCGGGCGACGCCGATTCTCGCGCCTCGCAATCCGTTCGGGTCCAGACTCCTCGTATAATCGACCTGACCACGCGAGTGGCTCGCCGATGTCGCGGGGTCCCGCGGATCGATTCCAGCCAGTACGTTGAGGATGATCGCCGCGTCTCTCACTGTTCGCGCCATTGGACCGGACGTGTCCTGACTGTGCGCGATGGGGATGATTCCCGCCCTGCTCACGAGCCCGAGCGTCGGCTTGATTCCGACGATGCCGTTGGCCGACGACGGACAAACGATCGATCCGTCAGTCTCCGTTCCGATCGCGGCGGCGCAAAGGTTCGCTGCAACTGCTCCGCCCGAGCCCGAGCTCGAGCCGCACGGATTCCGATCGAGCACGTACGGGTTCTTGGCCTGACCTCCGCGCCCGCTCCACCCGCTGGAAGAATGCGAAGAACGGAAGTTCGCCCATTCACTGAGATTGGTTTTTCCGAGCAGGATCGCGCCCGCCGCCCTGAGCTTCGCGGCGATGAACGCGTCCTGGAGCGGAATCGATCCAGCAAGCGCCAGCGAGCCTGCGGTGGTCGTCATCCGGTCGGCGGTATCGATGTTGTCCTTGAGCAGAATCGGAACGCCGTGCAGCGGACCGCGAACTCTCCCCGACTTTCGCTCCTGGTCCAGCGAATCGGCGATCGAGAGAGCATCCGGATTCGTCTCGAGCACGTGCCGCAGTGCTGGACCATTCAGATTCAGAGCCGCGATGCGATCCAGATACAGCTGCGTGATGGATCGCGCGGTCATCTTCCCTGTCGCCATTCCCGCCTGAAGGTCCGAGAGCGTCGCTTCATCGAGATCGAACGGGGGGACCGAAAATCGGCGGCCGGCGTGAACTGCCTCCGATGCTTCACGATCGGTCAATGCCTCAGCCGCCATTGGCTTACCGCGGACTGCCATAGCGCCGGCGATAGCTCCCAGACGCACGAAATTTCTACGATCCATATAACTCACCTCGATTGATGGCCTGACAAAGGCTGTTATTTACTTAGAGATCGGCGCAGCTCCTCAAAATCGTCCCACAGTTCTGACAGATCACCTTGCACTTGATCTCCTTGATGTTGGTCGAGCCGCAGACGTCGCAGGTCTCTTCCGCCATCAGTCGAAATCCAGTGCGAGATCGAGCGCCGGCGCCGAATGTGTCAGCGCGCCAACCGAGATCCAATCCACTCCTGTCTCCGCGATGGGTCTCACGGTGTCGAGAGTGACTCCGCCGGACGCTTCCGTCACCGCCTGTCCATCCACCAACTGGACCGCCTGGCGCAGCTCCGCCAACTGCATGTTGTCGAGCATGATGACATCGGCCCCCGCGTCGATCGCGGCGCGAACCTGATCGAGGGTGTCGCACTCGACTTCCACCTTGATGCCAAGCGGACCAACGGCCCGCGCGCGAGACACAGCCAGCGCGATGTCGCCGTCCACCGCCGCGAGATGATTGTCCTTTATCAGAACCGCGGATGATAGATCCATCCGGTGATTCAGCCCTCCGCCCGCGCGAACAGCGTATTTCTCGAGGCGACGCAAAAGCGGGGTCGTCTTCCGCGTGTCGAGGATGTGCACGCCGGTCCCCACGACTGCCTCGACATAGCGCGCCGTCATCGTCGCGATTCCCGACAACCGCTGTACGAAGTTGAGGGCCACCCGCTCCGCCGACAACAGTCCGACTGCGTGACCTGACAGGAACATCACCGGCGTGTCGGGGCGGATCCGCGTCCCATCCTCGTGCTCGATCCGTATCGTGACCGCGGGGTCGAGCTGCTCGAACGCTTCACACGCTAGTGGAAGTCCGGCGATCACGCCTGCCTGCCTGGCGACGAGTCTGCATCTCGCCCGCCGATTCGACTTTACCGTCGCGGCCGTAGTGATGTCGTGCCTGGTATCGTCCTCCTGAAGGGCAGCCGCGACGATTGCCGTCGTTTCTTTCTTGGTCAGCGGAAAGTGGAGGCCTTCCTCCCAGACGAATCCATGGGCGGCGAGCTCGCTTTCCCGCCGTTTGATCATTCGCCGGGATCTTCCGATGACTCAGGAACCGGCGAGAGCGGCGTCTGCCCACCGATTGCGACCATCCGCTCGATGGCGCGGCGCGCGCGCTCGGCAATCGCCGGAGCCACCGTGATGCGGTGCTCCATCCGCCGCAACGAATTCAACACCTTCGGCAGCGTAGTCACCTTCATGAACGCGCACACCGCGTCGGGGTTCGCGGGATAGAACGTCTTCTTTGGATTTTCGCGCCGGAGTCTGTGCAGAATCCCGACTTCGGTCGCGACTATGAATTCGTCGTTATCGGAAATCTTGGGACGCCTGATCATCCCTTCGGTCGAAAGAATCTGAACTCCCGCCGGATCGACGTCTCCCGCCGAGACCGCCTCGACGACGCTGGTGGCGCAGCCGCATTCGGGATGGATCAGGAACTCCGCTCCGGG
>DATHGO010000009.1:0-6206 GCA_035317585.1 Gemmatimonadaceae bacterium
TCTCCCGCCGTCCTACCGAAAGGTGAACCCCGCTGACCAGCCGATCCTTTATTTCGCGCTGACATCGAAGACCATGCCGCTCTCGCAGCTCGACGAATACGGCGAGACGTTCATGGCGCAGCGCATCTCGATGGTGCCGGGAATTGCACAGGTCCAGGTGTACGGCGGTCAGAAGTACGCGGTCCGTGTGCAGCTCGATCCGACTTCGCTGGCCAATCGCGGCATCGGGATAGACGAAGTGGCGGACGCGATCGGGAATCAGAATGTGAGCATGCCTACCGGCACGCTCTGGGGGCCAAGCAGGGCGTCGACGATCAAGGCCAACGGACAGCTCCAGAACGCGCAGGAATTCCGCCAGATGGTCGTCGCCTACCGCAACGGCGCGCCCGTCCACCTCGACGAGCTCGGCAACGTGATGGACGACGTCGAAAACAACAAAGTCGCGAGCTGGTACAACGGCGACCGAGCGGTCATTCTCGCGATTCAGCGGCAACCCGGGACCAACACCGTCGCGGTTGCGAACGGCGTAAAGGATCTTCTCGCATCGCTGCGGGCGCAGATTCCGCCCAGCGTGGAGATCCATACACTGTACGACAAGTCTCTCCCGATCGAGGAGTCGGTGAACGACGTGAAGTTCACGTTGACACTCACGCTCATCCTCGTGGTGATGGTGATCTTCATTTTTCTACGGAATATCTCCGCCACGATCATCCCGAGTCTGGCACTGCCGATGTCGCTCATCGGCACGTTCGCCGTGATGTATCTGTTCGGTTACTCGCTCGACAACCTGTCGCTGATGGCGCTCACTCTGGCGGTCGGCTTCGTCGTCGACGACGCCATCGTGATGCTCGAGAACATCGTGCGCCACATGGAGATGGGAAAGGATCCGCTCAAGGCATCGTTCGACGGCTCGGCCGAGGTGGGGTTCACCATTCTGGCGATGACCTTGTCGCTCACGGCGGTGTTCATCCCGTTGCTGTTCATGGGCGGGATTCTCGGGCGCCTCTTCCACGAATTCGCGGTCACGATCGGAACGGCGATTCTCGTATCCGGCTTCGTGTCGCTGACGCTAACTCCGATGCTCGCGAGCCGGTTCCTGAAGCCGCCGTCGCACCAGCATGGGCGATTGTTCAATGCGTCCGAGCGAATATACGAGCGCATCCTCGGCCGCTACGAGTCGAGCCTCAACTGGGTGATGGACCACCGGTTCGCGGCGCTGATGTTCTCGGTGGTAATTCTCGTCGGCACCGTGGTTCTGTTCAAAGTCGTTCCGACCGGCTTCATACCGACCCAGGACACGGGGCAGATCGTCGCGACGACGGAAGCCGCGCAAGGTACATCGTTCCCCGATATGGTGAGGCACCAGCAGCAGGTCGCGGCGATAATCGCACAGGACCCGAATATCACCGGCTTCATGTCGTCGGTCGGTTCGGGCGGCGGCAGCGGCAACCAGGGACGCATCATCATGGCCCTCAAGCCCCGTAAGGAGAGGGCGACGGCGGACGAAATCGTCAATGAGCTTCGTCCCAAGGTGTCCGGGATTCCCGGCATCAACGTCTTCATGCAGGTGCCGCCCGCAATCCAGATCGGCGCGCGCTCATCGAAGAGCCTCTATCAGTACACCCTGCAGGCCCCCGACATCGAAGCGCTCGACTCCGCGGCGAAGAGAATGGAAGCGCGGATGCGGAACATTCCACAGATCCAGGACGTGACGAGCGATCTTCAGATCGCCAATCCGCAGGTCATCGTGGATATCGACCGCGACCGCGCCGCATCGCTCGGAGTGAACGCAACACAGATCGAGAGCGCTCTGTACGACGCGTATGGATCTCGCCAAGTCTCCACGATCTACACGCCCAACAACCAGTACATGGTGGTGATGGAGCTTTTGCCGCAATTTCAGCAGGACATCAACGCGCTCCGAATGCTCTATGTGAGATCGGACAAGGGTGATCTCGTGCCCCTGAGCGCCGTCGCCACTCTGACACAGAATGTCGGGCCGCTGGCAATCACGCACTCCGGACAGCTTCCGTCTGTGACGATCTCTTTCAACACACGCCCTGGCGTTGCACTGGGACAGGCGACGGCGGCGGTGGAAGCAGCGGCCGCGACCACCGTCCCTTCCACGATTACGACTGCGTTCTCAGGGACCGCGCAGGCGTTCCAGGCGAGTCAACAGGGGCTTCTCGCGCTGCTCATTCTTGCTGTCTTCGTGATCTACATGGTGCTCGGGATTCTGTACGAGAGCTTCATACATCCGGCGACGATTCTCACCGGGCTTCCCTTCGCCGCCTTCGGCGCTCTCGTGGCGCTGTTCATTTTCAGGATGCCGCTCGATGTCTACGGATTCGTCGGCCTGATTTTGCTGGTCGGTATCGTGAAGAAGAACGCCATCATGATGATCGACTTTGCGCTGGAAGCGGAGCGAACGCAGCACATTACGCCCGAGAAGGCAATCGTTCATGCGGCGAGCGTACGTTTCCGTCCGATCATGATGACGACGTTCGCGGCGCTAATGGCGACGCTCCCGATCGCGCTCGGACGAGGCGCGGGCGCTGAGGCGCGGCGTCCGCTCGGAGTCGCGGTGGTGGGAGGGTTGGCGTTCTCGCAGCTCGTGACGCTTTACGTGACGCCGGTGTTCTACACCTACTTTGACGAGCTACCCGACAGAGTGAGGGGCTTTACCAAGCGAACCTACGCGAGAATTCGAGGACGGGGACCATCGCTGGCGCCCAGTGAGCAGTGAGGAAATACCCGGGACGAGACTCGAACTCGTAAGGCCATAGGCCGCGGGATTTTGAGTCCCGTGCGTCTACCGATTCCGCCACCCGGGCGTTCTCGCCAATCTAGCTAATGGACTTCGATCTCACGAGATATTCGTGCGATTTTCGCAATCCACTAGGGCCGCTTCTTCAAGCCCTGTCGCGGGCGCTGCATCCCCAGCCCAGCTCCCTTCCCATCATTCTGGCGGGCAAGCTCCTGCGCCCGCCTCCGGAACTGCTGTTGCAAAGAGATGTATCGCGCGCGTTGCACCGGCGTCATGAACCGCGCGAGATCTCTTTGCTCATTCTCGACGATCGCAATCCGCTGCTTCTGCAGCTGCACTGACTTGTCGAGCAAATCGCTCACGTGCTGCTGGTTGGGTTGGCCGCCAGAGGTCATCTCCGCGCGGAGTTGGCGCCTGGTCTCCCGCTCTTCCGCAGCGACCTGGTTGAACTGTGGCGCGAACCGGGCATTGGATTGCTCGAGCTGCGCCATCTGGCCGTCGGTCAGCCCGATGCGGTTCTGAGCCAGCTTGGCGACGCGCTGACGGAACTGCTGCTCGAGCTCCGGCCGGTTTGCTGTCGCCTCAGGCGCGCGAACAGGCTGAGCATCAGCGACACCCGCGGTAAGCCCCAGTCCAATTGAAATCAGTCGCAATGATCGCGTCATCGACTTAATCATGATCAAAGACTGTCACCGCTGTCCACGGATATCACGGGTTCGGGCTCGGAAGCCGGCAGCGCATCGAAGCCGTCCATGTCGTTCATCAGCTGCATCAGGTTGCCATCGCTCAGACCATCGACATCGGCGGCGAGAGCAAGTGCGTGCGGGTGCGCAGCTACCAACTTGTCGAGCGGTCTAGGAACGACGACTGATTCGACAGGAGTCAATTTGCTCGCTTGGCCACCAGTCGCAACCTGATTCGGACCCTGGCTGTACCCGGTCGGATTTGAAGCTCGAGAGTCCTTCGACTGAATCATGAGAACAGATCCGCCTCCCAGCACGACGAGCGCGAGACTCGCCGCGACCAGCCACGACACCACACGCGTACTCGCCGGCCGTTCGATCGCTGGTACAATCTTCTGATAGGGCGGCAGCTGTCGCACCACGCGATCGACATCGATCGATGGCGCGAAGACCGCCGCGCTCTTGACCATGCGAAGGACATCCAGATCTTCCTGGCAGCTCTCGCAGGTCGCGACATGCGCTTCCACGCGCTGCCTCGCGTCATTCGCGAGCGTGCGATGCAACAGATCCGGAAGCATTTCCTGGATGTCGCTGTCAATGCACTTATTCATCTTTCAAAAACTCCTTTACCGTCTTGATCGCGTTGTGGTAGTGGACCCGTGCCGCACCCTCGGTGCTTCCCAACACTTCCGCGATCTCCTTGTATGACAAACCTTGCTGTACCCTCAACGTGAACACCTCTCGCTGCGTCGGAGAAAGCGCGTCGAGCGACTTCCTAACTCTCTCCTGCGCCTCTTCGGCGATCAGCCCATCGAGGGCGCCATATTCACTCACGTGATCCGATTCTTCCACGGGAACTGTTTCCCGACTCCTCCGTTCCGACCTTCTTCGATCCAGCATCAGCCGCCGCTCGATCGTGAAGAGCCATGTCCTCAGCGTGCTTTCTCCTCGAAACGAATCGAGCGATGCGAACGCCCGAACGAACGTGTCCTGCACCAGCTCCTCTATCCCTTCCCGCTCCCCGGCACTCGCGGCAAAGCGCGCCAGCGCCTGAGAGTGACGACCCACCAATCGCGTCGCAGCCCGGCTGTCTCCGGCCTTCCAGCGGTTGATTAGCTCCAGATCGGTCTCTTCGGGCCTGCCCTCGGGGCTAGGAATCATGGAGCCTCATCCGGTAGACGCTGCGAGGGCCCTGCCGTTAAGGCCGATTGACCGCGCCGAATGGCACTCATATGCTTCGCGCTCATCGTGCCCAATACTACTACCCTGAGGAACCCCTGACTCTATCACGGCCGCGCGCCAAGCCCGAAAAGATCTCCCACCGGGGGGCGCACCAGACGCTGCCGGAGAACTCCATACCCGCGTTTCTCCGCGCTATCGAGCTCGGAGCCGACGCGATCGAGCTCGACGTGCACGCGACGAGCGACGGCGTCGTCATCGTGCACCACGATCCAGTCGTGAATGCGCCGGGGGCGGTGAGAACTAAAATAGCCGACCTCTCCGCGGCGGAGATCAGCCGCTTTCCGCTGGCGCACAGCGTTGAAATCCCCACGCTCGAAAAGGTTCTCGATGCTGTCGGTGATCGGGCGATGGTGTATGTCGAAATCAAGGCGGCTGCCATCGAGCCACTGGTAGTGCGGTGCATTCGGGAGTCCGGCGCGAGGTGCGCGGTGCACGCTTTCGACCATCGCATTGTCAAAACCGTGAAGAGGATATTCCCTGCCATTCGAACGGGCGTTCTCGAAGTTGCGCGTCACATCGATCCGGTTGCATCGCTCGTCGCCGCCGGAGCGCAGGATCTCTGGCAGGAGGTGTCGTTCATCGATGAAGAGCTGGTGGCCCGCGCCCATTCCGTAAATGCGAGAGTCATCGCCTGGACGTCTGACGATCCAGACCAGTGGGAAACCCTGAAGGAAATCGGCGTCGACGGCATTTGCACCGATCGCATCGCCGAGCTCGCGACAATGAGTCTGTAACTGCGGTAGCTTATTGCGACCCATAGCCCTTCTTCGGAGGAAGATCTTTCACATGCGCGCTTTTCCTTGTCTGCTGTTGGTGGGAGCCGCAGCCTGTGCTGTTCGCACCCCGACAACCACTTCGCCTTCGCCAGCTCGCGATTCAGCGCAGGCTGACGCAGGTCGCGGCGGCACCTCGACACCCAACGCTGATCCGTTCCCCAGCACTTACGTTCCTTTCCCCTCCCGAACGACGGTAGTTCGCAACGTCAACATTCTGACCGCGGCCGGACCTCTTATCAGGAACGGCGCGATTCTCCTTCAGAGTGGCAAGATCGCAGCAGTGGGTGCGACGGTCGACGCGCCGGCAGATGCGCTCGTGATCGATGGCGCCGGCAAGTACGTCACACCCGGCATCATCGACGATCACTCCCACCTCGGCGTGTACGCCGCGCCCGGGGGCAACGCGCTCAGTGATGGCAATGAAGCCACCAATCCAGCCACTCCCCAGGTGTGGGCTGAACATTCCGTGTGGCCTCAGGACCCGCAGTTCCCTCGCAATCTCGCCGGCGGCGTCACTACGCTGCAGGTGCTACCGGGCTCGGCGAATCTCATCGGCGGTCGCAGCGCCATTCTGAAAGTCGTCCCGGGACGCACGGTACAGGCGATGAAGTTCCCGGGCGCGAAATACGGACTCAAGATGGCCTGTGGCGAGAATCCCAAACGGGTTTATGCGGGACGCGGCGGACCGTCAACACGGATGGGCAACGTCGCCGGCTACCGCGCCGCCTGGATCAAGGC
>DATHGO010000010.1:0-2634 GCA_035317585.1 Gemmatimonadaceae bacterium
GAGTCCAAGGTCCGCGTAGCCGAGGGGATCGTCGGGCGCAAGCTTGGTGAGCTTTTTGAACTCGGATTCAGCCTCCGGCAATTGGTTTCGCTGGAGGTAGCTGAGTCCGAGCACGCGAGTGGTGTAAAGCTCCTCGACGGACGCCGGCTTGGGTCGACAGGCTGTGGCCGCGGCAATCAACGCGGCGCCCAGGAAGACAATCCACGGCCGCGGGACGCCGATGACCCGAATCTCACTTTCGACGAATCTCGGCTCTGACATCATCCAAGAATACGCCTCGGGACCGATGGGTCAAGCAGGTCCGGTTGGATGATGCGGTCTAGCGGAAAACCAAAGAACTCGTCTTGATGTTTGTCCAGCTGTATCGATCAGAGTTGGGTGGTCGTAATCGCCCGGGGAAGCGTAAAAGAAAAAGTGCTCCCCGCACCAAGCATGCTGTCGCACCAGATCTTACCCCCGTGTGCTTCGACGACCCCCTTCGCGATCGCGAGGCCGAGCCCGACTCCACGGTGATCGTCGTTGCGCGCTTGCCAGAAATCGTCGAACAGATGCTTGATGTCGGCGGGTGCGATTCCGGGTCCCGTGTCGGCGACGTGAATCGCGACGTGATTGCCGTTCGCAACCGCACGCATCGTCACGTTCCCATGCTCCGGCGTGAACTTGAGGGCGTTGCCCACAATGTTTCCCACGATCTGCGAGACACGGAAAGGATCGGCGCGAACGGCGACCCCATCGTCTGGAGGAATGGCCTCGAAACATATCCCGCGCTTTTCCGCGATCGGGCGGAATGTCTCTTCCGCCTGATGGAAGATCATGGCGACCTCTACCTCTTCGAGGTCGAGCTTGAATTTGCCCGCGTGAATGCGCACCGTGTCGAGCAGATCGCCGATCAGCCGGTTCATCTGCCTGCCCGCCCGAAGCGCGACGTCCAGCAATTCCCTTCGCCGCGGCCGGTCGAGATTCTCCTCGAGCAGCAGGTCAGTGCTGGTGATGATGAGGTTGAGCGGATTCCGGAGATCGTGCGCGACGACGCCGAGCACTTCCTCCCGCGCCTGCGCCAGCAGCTCCGCGACATGACGTCTCTGGCGCTCAGCGTCGTAGCTGCGCCCCACTTCTTCGTTGACACGCTTGAGCTCGGACGCGCGTGACTCGGCCAACTTCCGGGCGCGCTGCAACGCTTGCATCGTCGTCGTCACGGTGGCCGCGACGATGATGAACGCGATTATCTCGAGGGCCTCGACGCGATCGATCCGGAGCGAGCCGCCCGGCTCCAGAAAGTTCAGATCGATAAGCAGCAGTGACAGGATCGTTGCCAATGCTGCAGGGCCGGGTCCACCGTACCAGGCCGAAATCGCCACTGCCGGCACGAAGAAAAGAAAGCTCGGCGTAGGTCCGTCGCGCCGCAGAATCAGCGTGGCGCCGAGCGCGATCGCGGTGACTAGAAGCGCCAACGCGTATCGCGCGAGTGATGATACAGGGTTTTCTGGCCGCTGATGAGATCCGAACAAACGCCCGTCCCGGCAGTTACGGCTCGGACCCAGCCCTCGCTCACCAGTCCGGCTCCAGACTGAATACGCTAGAGCCGGGGGTTCCGTTGACGGAGCAAGCAAATCGGGAAATAGCGTCGATTCATTTCGCAGTCCCGACAAGCAAGTGTGCGGTTTTTGCTTTTACCACCATGCGTTTGACCCCAAAGAGAGGATAAACACATGAAAAGGATCACACTTGCAACAGTAGCAGCAGCCTTCGCCGCCCTCACGATTTCAGCGGGCGCGGCCACGACGGGCTCCGTAACCTCAACCAGCAGCATTCAGCAGAGCTGCCCGGTCGCTCCAGCGGTCGCGAACGCCTATCTACGGGCGCAGGCCGCAAAGCTGACGATGCCGCGCGGCGCCGTGATCGCTGAAATCACGAAAGACACTGGTGCGGATGGCGAGTTCGCAGGCCTCAAACCGTGTGACTCGGGGTACCCGAACGCGGTCCGGTTTTACATCGACGAAGTGATCAAGGCTGGAACCAACAACAGCACGCCGTAAGGCTTGCATTTACGAGAGAAACTGGCGCGGCCCAATCCCTTACTGAATCGACCCGACTTTGCAATCCTGGGATTCGGGTCGCGTCAGACCTCTCGAGGCTCGATCAGCGGCGTCCAAGACAGGACTCGATTATCGACCTTTTCGCCGAGCGCCGGTCACCGATAGTGTCGTAGAACTCGTCAAAGTAACGAAGAGTTTCTTTAACCGTCCCGTGATCCATCAACTTGCCGATTGAGTCACTGTAGAGTGCATAGATCTGGGGCTTCTTCTCGTTGAAGAGAGCGAACACCTTATCATAGGCGTAGGGATCGGTGCAGTAGCCCCGGAACAGGCGCTGCCGGACGTTAGGAATTCTCAGGCTCGAATCCGGTATGGCGTAACGCGCATTCACTGCGCCAGCGAAATCGAAGTCGTACGCGATCGGCATTGCGGTGCCTTCGTTGTTGAAGAAGAGCTCGACATTGTGGAGCCCACCTTCGGAGAAGTCGGTGTTTCCGATGAAATATTGGAACACACCGAACAAGGCGTCCTGAAAAGAGTCCAGATCTCCTGGCTGCGCCCCCTTCTGCTCCAGAACCTTTCCGCCCAGACGCGCGGC
>DATHGO010000011.1:0-6159 GCA_035317585.1 Gemmatimonadaceae bacterium
TTGACCGCATCGGCGAGGTTCATTCCAATCTGAATCTGGCCCAGCCCCTCCTCGCTGAGGGCGAGATCGCTAACGCTGTCGCGCGCGGCTCCGTTCGGCCCGCTTCGCCCTTTCACCGCCGTGTCGTCGTCTCTGTTGCACGCCGACGTGAGCGAAGCAAGAAGCATGATGACCGCGACTGAGCCCAGTGTAGATCGCTGGCTGTTCATATCGTCCTCCGCCGCCGGCCGCGTGGCCGGGGCGCCGAATAATTAGGTACCCACCTGATGAAATCTCTCCTGATAGCGTGCGATCGATTCGTTGATCACGCGTGCCGCCACTTCGCTCTTCTCCCAACCGACGATCTCGACGCGCTTCCCCTCGAGGTCCTTGTAGATATGGAAGAAGTGCTCCACTTCCTTCAAGTAGTGCTGAGAAAGATCGGCGATGTCGAAGTACTCGTGATAGTACGGGTCGTGACACGGCACCGCGAGGATTTTGTCGTCCGGCTCGCCCCGGTCTCGCATTCTGAGCACACCCAGCGGACGGCAGTCGATCTGGCAGCCGGGAAACGTCGGCTCGTTGATGCGGACGAGAATATCCAACGGATCGCCATCTTCGTGCAGGGTCCGGGGAATGAGTCCGTAGTCCCCGGGATAATGGACTGCGGAATAAAGAACCCGGTCCAGGCGAATCATTCCGGTTGCCTTGTCCAGCTCGTACTTGTTCCTGCTTCCACGAGGGATCTCGATCACCGCCGTCACGTTGTCGGGGGGATGGATGCCCGCCGGCAGATCGTGCCATGGATTGATCACGTGACGACGCGCTCCATCGTGCCCTTGTAGCTCATTGGCTCTTCGTCAACCCCAAAATTGTTCTCGGCCAGCTCGGCCACGCGCTCCAGCTGCGCGGTTGAGAGGTCCGGCTTGTCCGAGGCCTCGGCGAATTCGCGGAGCTGCTCCAGGTCGTAGATGTTGGGCAGCGTCGTCACCACGCGATCTTCCGAGAGGAGCCATTTGAGTGCCGCCTGTCCCAGCGTCATCTGGATCGTGAGAAAATCGAGGGTACGGATTTTCTTTAGCCCGTTGATGAGCCAGGAGCGCGGACGATGGCGACGGTGGTCGTTGGCGGGGAACACGGTGGCCTCAGTGTACTTCCCTTCCAGCATCCCCGACGCGTGGGTGACGCGGATGTTGAAACAGCAGTTCGGCGCGAACTCTTTGGCCGCTTCGATCATCGCGGTTCCGGGATGCTGTTCGATGACGCTCCAGATCATCTGAATAGTCCCGATGTCGCTCTCCCGCTCGCACAGCTCCGCCGCTTCGTACAGCCACCCGATCGCAGGACCGAACGCGGCGCCCCAGACGCCGATGAGTCCTTCGTCCTTCATCTCGCGCAGCGTCTGCCAGATCGCAGCATCGCGCACGTGTTCCATTTTGATGTTGTGAAGCTGGAGGACATCAACGTGGTCTGTCTCGAGCCGCTCGAGACACTTGTCGAGCGCGAAGCGCATGTAGTCCCGATCGAACTTCTGCGGCAGCTCACTCTGTCCGCGACGCCCGGACTGCGCGGCGGGATCGTAGATGTCGTATCCGATCTTGGTCGAATACAGCACATCGTCCCGCTTTCCGCGGAAAGCCTCCGCGAGCTGCCGCTCGCCGCGGCCGTTGCCGTAGGTGTCGGCGGTGTCGAAGAAGTTGATGCCGAATTGCGAGTGGGCCGCGCGCAGCAACTCCACCGCTTCGTCATCGGTCTTTTCGCCCCACCAGCCGGTGGAGAGTGTCCACGTGCCGAAGCCGACCTCGCTCGCCTTGATGCCGGTTCCGGGGAAGAGTCGATAGCGCATTTTCTGACAAATCGTGAGGGAACGTAGAACTTAACCGGGCGACCACTATCGCGCCCCGGCTGGATACTCTTCCCCTAATATGGAAAAACCAAATGCGAGAAGAGCTAGGTGCACCTTCTACCTTGCTCTTCTCGCAGTTGATTTTTCGAACTTTGCTCCAGCGACTACCTCAGTGTCTTGATCCACTCGACAATCGCGGTCGTCAGCTCCGGAACAATGGGAATCGTCGGATCGGCGTAGAGCTTCGCCTGCGCCATGCGATCGTCAGTCATGGCCGCTCTGAAAACGTGATTTGCGGCCGGAATCACCACCAGCTTGGCGGCAGGGTGCGCCGCCTTGAGAGCGCGCGCGTCGGCTTCGCTGATCTGGATGTCATGTCCGCCCTGGATGATCAGCGCCGGAACTTTGACTTTCGCGATCTCCGCGGCCGGATCGTATTTCACCCAGCTCTGCATGAAGCGGCGATTCGTCGGCTGCAACAACGATCTGAGGCCCGGGTGCACATCTCCCGGATCCTCGCCGCGCAGATAGCGCGCAGATGCCGAGTCCCATTTCGTGATCTCCGCGGGTGGCAGCTGTTTGGAGATCTGTTCCCGCAGCACCGGCATGATCGGTCTTCCCGCTCCGGACATCATCACTATGCCAGCCGCGGGCGCGCCCCGATTCACCGCCTGCAGAACCAGCTCGGCGCCCTCGCTGTGTCCGATCAGGATGACTTTCGAGAACCTCCGGTCCGCGACGAGCTGCCTCGCGCCGGCGATCGCGTCGGCGATGAAGTCGTCGATCGTAGTCGAAGGAAGATCGATCTTCTGAAGATTGTCACCGAGCACTCGCTTGTCGTAGCGCACGGATGCGATCCCCGCATTGGAGAGCTGCCAAGCGAGAATAGCGTAGAGATTGGAGTTGTTCTGCGCGCGCAACGCGCCCGCGGAATTGCCATTCCGATCGGTAGGTCCGGAACCGGCCACGATGAGCGCCACCGGAATCTGGCGCTTGTACTTCGCGGGCAGCGTGAGCGTGCCCGGCAATGACAGCGTTCCGCTTTGGATTGTGAACGGCGTCTCGATTACCGTCTTCGGGGGAACAGTGTCGATGGCCGCCGCCGATGGTGCCTGAGGGGGCGCACTGCGTTTACCGGGCGTTTGACTGGCAGCCAGCGCTAGCGGCATCGAACTGAGCGAAATGGCCGCGAGCCCCGAGAGCGAAAAGATGATGGACTTCATTGGTTTGAGGCGAGTGAGTATTAACCGACGGCGCTCGCCGGGGATTGCTCACGTTTCCATTCCAGATACGAATAGATCAGCACAGCCGCCGTGGCGAGAAGTATCGACGTAATGAGGACGACGTGCACCCACTGGACCCAGAACAAGGCCGCAACGGCAATGAGAAACCCGGCAGCAACGAACAGGCGGCCACCGATGCGGTGAGTTTTTTCCCAGACGCGGTCGCTCGACAACGTCCACGGCGTCCGGATTCCCACGAACCAGTTGGGGCGGCAACGCGGAAGCAGGTTCCCGATCACGATGAGCAGAACTCCAATGCCGAAGGGAGCTATCCGCTGTATCTGAACGGGATAGCCAAGACCCGCGCGCAGGAGCACGATGTGCATCCCCAACAGGAAGAGCATCAGCGAGTCGAAAATGGCTTCGAACGCACCGCCGAACTTGGCGTAGTTGGCTCCCCGCGGATCGATTGCGGGCAGGACACGTACGAACCCCCACACGAAGAGCAGGATCACGGGGGTTATCAACGCGCCAAACGCCCGGCTGCTCCAGTCATCTGGTTGTCCGTCCATGTTCCAGTGCGTTGGTATTATCTCTGGAAGTCTTGGATATGCGATCGCCGAAGCGATGAACGCAGCCGAGATGATGAGCAATGGAATCCATTTACGCATTTGATCTCCGGGGGCGAAGCAACTTGATGAGATTCTCGACTACTTCCTGAAAAACCGTTGTGTTCAGCTCGTACACGACGTGTTGTCCGTTCCGTTCGGCCAGGATCAGCTCGGCGTCCTTGAGCACGCTCAGGTGACGCGAAATGGTCGCCCAGCTGGTGCTGAACTTGTCCGCGATCTCCCCCGACGTGCGGGGTCCCGAGCGCAGAAGCTCGAGGATCTCCCGCCGCGTAGGGTCGGACAAAGCACGAAATACGTCGTTCATTGTTTAGTTAGTTAATTAGCCAATCATCTAATTGAATTACGGCCCGGCTATCCGTCAAGTTTCATCCTGAAATCAGAGCTGCTTCGCGGCTTCGGTGGCGAAGTAGGTGACGATGAAATCCGCACCAGCGCGGCGGATGCCCAGGAGCGACTCCATCATCACGCGATCCCTCTCGATCCAGCCGCGATCGGCCGCGGCGCAGATCATCGCGTACTCGCCGCTCACCTGATAGGCTGCTACCGGATAGCCCGTCTCCGACTTTACCCGCGAAACGATGTCGAGGTACGGACCGGCGGGCTTCACCATCACCGCATCTGCGCCTTCCTCGATGTCGGCGAGGACCTCGCGCATGGCTTCCTGCGCGTTGCCGGGATCCATCTGATAGCCGCGGCGGTCGCCGGACTGCGGTGTCGACTCTGCCGCTTCGCGAAAGGGACCGTAATACGCGGAGGCATACTTCGCGGCATAGCTGAGGATGGAGACGTCCGAAAAGCCGGCATCGTCGAGCGACGATCGGATCGCCTGAACTCGGCCATCCATCATGTCGCTCGGTGCGACGATGTCCGCCCCCGCGCGCGCATGCGAGAGCGCGGCGCGGGACAAGAGCTCGAGCGTCGCGTCGTTGTCCACCTCGCCGTTCTTCAGAATCCCGCAATGGCCGTGGTCGGTGTACTCGCACATGCAGACGTCGGTGATCACGACCAGCTCGGGGATCTCTTTCTTGAGCGCGCTCACCCCCCGCTGCACCGCGCCCTGCTCATCCCACGCCGATGAGCCGGTCGCGTCTTTCGTTTCCGGGACGCCAAAGAGAATGATTCCACCGACTTTCGCCTTCGCCGCCGCCTCGGCGTCGCGCAGCATCTCATCGACCGATGTCTGATTCACGCCGGGCATCGATCCGACGGGGCGACGAAGTTTTTTTCCGTCGCGCACGAAGACAGGGAGGACCAACTGCGACGGCGCGAGGTGTGTCTCGCGGACAAGGTTTCGAAGCGCGGCGGTCCGCCGCAATCGGCGCGGACGATATTGCGGGAAGCTGGACACTCTTACTCTGGTTGCGGAGCGGGAAGTTTGGTTAGCTGACGAAGCTCTACGAGGAGGCTGCTGCCTCCGCGGGACCGTATCTCGGCGGCCAGCGCCTCTCCGGTTGATTCAGGTGAGCGCAGGTCGAGCACCCGGGAGCCGCGCACGATGTGCCGGCCACTCAGGTCCGCGAGCATACCATATAATGTAGGCGTGCCGCCGATGTCGCTCACCAGCGCGCCGATCGGGACCTGGCAGCCACCGTCGAGGGCCGCAAGGAAAGCGCGCTCGGCGCGAGTCGCGGTCGACGTCGGCCCGTGATCGAGCGGTTGCAGGAGATCTCTCATTCTTGCGTCGTCGCTCCGGATCTGGATCGCGATGGCACCCTGTCCGGCGGCCGGCAGCCACTCGGGCGGCTCGAGAAACATGGTGATGCGCCGCGCGACCTCGAGACGAATCAACCCGGCCGCCGCGAGAATGGCGGCGTGGACGGTTCCGTTCTCGACCTTACCGAGGCGCGTGGGAACGTTTCCGCGCAGCTCGGCGACCTCCAGATCGGGTCTGCGCGCCAGCAGCTGCGAGCGGCGGCGAAGACTGGATGTCCCCACGCGCGATCCGGCCGGCAAATCATCCAGATTCTCCGCTCCTGTCTGCCGGTTGACGACGAGCACGTCGCGGGGATCTTCCCGCTCCAATTGCGCGACGACCTCGAGGCCGTCGGGGGATTCGGTAGGCAGATCCTTCAGCGAGTGCACCGCGCAATCGATCTTGTTCTTCGTCAGCGCGACCTCTAGCTCGCGCGTGAACAGACCCTTCGCGCCGATCTCGGTGAGCGGCTGGTCCAGTTTCTTGTCGCCGGTGGTCTTGAAGGTGACGAGCTCGGACGCGATGCCACGCGCGAGCAGCGCGCTCTCGACGAGCCGCGCCTGCCGGAGCGCGAGCTCGGAAGCACGCGTCCCGATTCTCACGACGTTCGGGTCGATCACCGGCTTAGAAGGCACTGAGGACCTCGGACACGAGACCGTCGAGCGTCGCTTCCTTTGCTTCCACCCTCACCTCGATTCCCGCTTCGCGGAGCGCCTCGGATGTTTGCGCTCCGATGGACGCGGCAGGAACCTGTACTGCCAGCTCCTCTCCGACGGCGTCGATGTA
>DATHGO010000012.1:0-5234 GCA_035317585.1 Gemmatimonadaceae bacterium
AAATGCGCCTGGTCGGCGAAACCGGCGCGCAGGGCGACGTCGGACAGCACCGCGTCCGGCGCGTCGAGCAGCCGGCGCGCGCGCTGGAGGCGAAGCGTGAGGAGATAGCGATGCGGAGCGCGACCCATCGTCTCCTTAAAGGCGCGGGCAAAGTGCGCGGGGGAGAGATCGACTTCGCGCGCCAGAGATTCCACCGTCAAACTCGCGTCGAGCTGCGCGTCCATCAATTCGAGCGCGCGGCGCTTGGCGAGGGAGGAAAGTCCACCACGCAGCCGTGCCGCACGCGGTGCGCAGGCGCCGGCGTGAATCGCAACCTGTTGACTCAGACCAGTTGCGAGCGCCTCGACGAATGCGAGTCCGCCCGGATTCCCGGCATCCGACTCGGCGACGAGCGCGCCGAGTATGTGTCCGATCTGCGATTTCGCAATTCCAAAGGTGCGTCGCAGCTCCACTGGGGAGCCGCAGCGATCGGTCGTGACGACGCGATCGAAGAAGACCGGGTCGATCGACATCCGCACGTAGCTGAACGTGCTATTGAGGCGGACGGAAATGAGATCGCCGGCGGGGTTGACCCAGGCGCTGCCGCGGCGGAGGACGACGCGGCGAAAGCCGTTTTGACCTTTGACTTCGAGCGTGAGCGGCCGATCGTCGAGGTTCATCGAGATGTAGTGATGAATGCCGACGACGTCGTCGACGCTGGCGATGTTGTTGCTACCGGCCTCGAGTCGCAGTCCGGGCCAGTCGAACGCCTGGCTTGTCACGACGTGTGGAAAGTCGGCGCGCGTCTCGACGCGGCCCGTTTGATCGGGCCCGAGTGCGGCATTCATCTCGACGAGTTGTTGTCTCACGTCGTGCAACATACGATCGTGGTACACCGAAGGCGCGAGGTTGTTTTACCGTTTTAGTGTAGGACTTTGACTGACAGCGAGCGCGGCAAACGGCTGATTACAATTGCTTCGTCATTTGAGCAATTCGTGCGCTGCCACGTACCGCACCAGATCCGCCTTCGATTCGAGGCCCATCTTCTCGAGCAGCCGCGCCCGGTATGTGCTCACCGTCTTCGCGCTGATTCGAAGCTGCGCTGCGACGTCCTTGACCAACATGCCGCTGCCGAGGGCGCGGAGAACCTCGAACTCGCGATCACTCAGTCGTTCGTGCGGCGCGCGTGTCATGCCGCCATCTACCATTCCCGCCAATCGTTCGGCCATCGATTCGCTCACGTACTTGCCGCCTCTCGCCACCCTGCGAATCGCCTGCACCAGCTGGTCTGGCGAATGATCCTTGGTGAGATATCCGGATGCTCCACCCTGGAGCGAGCGCGCGGCCCACTGATCTTCCGGGTGCGCGCTCAGCACCAGCACTTTTACGGTCGGGTGCCGGGAGCGGAGCTCACGAAGCGTCACAATGAAACTGGCGCCGGGCATGCTCACATCGAGCAGCACCACGTCCACCGCTGCCGCGGCCAGCAGACGAAACAGCTCGGCGCCAGTCGATGCTTCACCCACGACGGAGATGCCCTCGTCCTCGCTCGCGATTCGGCGTAGACCTTCGCGCACGATCGGGTGGTCGTCGGCGATGGCGAGTCTTATCATCGTACGGCTCCGGCAGGGAGAGGTACGCTGAGCCTCACAATCGTTCCTCGATTGGCCTGTCCAACGATTGTGAATTCGCCACCGCACGCCAGCGCCCGCTCCCGCATGCCGAGCAGTCCCAGTGATCCCTTCGCTTCGATACACCCGGACGTACAGCCAAGGCCATTGTCGGACACCTCCAGCGTGAGGAGCGTAGGAGTCTGCTCGAGCCGGATGGTCACACGCGTGGCGTGGGCGTGGCGTGCGACGTTGGTGAGCGACTCCTGAAGAATCCGGAACGCGGAGCTGCCGAGATCGTCGGAAAGCTCCCCGCCGTCGACTGACAGTTCCATCACCACGTCGATGCCGGTACGCGCGCGAAACTCCTGGCCCTGCCACTCGAGCGCCGCCGCCAGTCCCAACTGATCCAGAACGCTCGGCCGCAGCGCGGTGGCGATGCGCCGCACCGCGTTCAGAGTCTGATCGATCCGGTCGATGATCGAGGCGCATTGGTCCATCACCCCGTGATCGCGCGGGAGTCGGTTCTTCATCCAGGCGATGTCCAGCTTGAGTCCAGTCAGCGCCTGACCGAGCTCGTCATGGATCTCACGCGCGATCTGAGTGCGCTCTTCCTCACGCACTTTCTGGAGTCGTGACGCCAGCGCCCGCAACTGCTGACGCGAAGCCTCGAGCTGTTCAGTGGACAAATGGCGGTCGGTCACGTCGCGCTGGATTCCAAAATGACCAGCGATGCGCCCGCGATCATCGTAGATCACCATGTAATCACCTTCGATTCGCATCGGAGTGCCATCGAGACGCCGCTCGTCGGTTTCGGTGTGCATGTGTCCGCGATCGAAGAACTCGCGCCATCTCGTCTTCGCGTTCGCGAGATCATGCGCGAAGAACTCTGCGGGAGTCTTTCCCAGAATGTCTTCGGGTGTCGCGGCATTGAACTGCGAAAGAATGGCGGTGTTCACCTTCGTCAGCCGCTGGTGCTCGAAGACGTAATCGAGCGTCTCATTCTTGCTGGCGTTGTCGCTCCATTCCACCGGGTCGTCCAACATCATGAAGAAGAACCCGTCCATGGACTGTGCAAAGAAGAGCTCGAGCAGTCGATCATTCTCGATGCCGCCAGGGACAGTCATGTTGCAACGCCATCGATAGGGACAATGAAAGGTACGGTTGGGAATTGCCGGATGCCAAAGAGGGGCCGAGTTCTGCGCCTCGACCCCTCTTTGCGGGGTTAGAAAGCCTTCTTCGGCTCCCCGTAGATCAGATTGTCCAACACCACCAGATCCACCGTACCGCCATCCGTAACGTCATTGACGTTGGCCGCCAGCGCGCCGGTGCCGAGCGTGATGCGCGCCCGGGCGATGATAGCCTGGTCGAACGTGACGCCGACAAACGATAGACCGGCGTCATCCGATCGAACTGGTGCTGCGAATGTGCCCAGATCCGAGCCGTCCTGCGCAAAAAGCTGAATCGTGGTCTTATCCGCCAGATCCACGTCGCTGAACACGACGCCGAATCCGCGAGTCACCGCCGGTGTCGGCTGGCCGGCAACCTGGAACAGCTGGTCGAGCTGGTTGCTCCCGATCGGAGCGAAAATCTTGTTCGCGCTGAAGAACTTGAATTGCGCCGCGTAGGTCGGGTTGATGTCCACGAAGAGAGTGGAATCATTGCGGAATCCGGTGCCCGAAGTCGTGAACACTGCCCCCGACTTGACGTTGGTGTTGAAGAAACCCGCCGGGAAGTCGTTCTTGTTGTCGAACGGATTGGCGCCGGCGCCATCCCAGGTGATCTCGCGGCGACCGGAGGGCTGTTCTCCCGCAGTTGCGCCATTCGATGGGCCGAGCAGATTCCGGAATTCGTCGACCTTGGTGGCGATGCTGCCAGTCGCCGTCACCACGGTCGCTTGCGGAGGTACCGGAGTGGGATTGGTAACGGAATCGTTGCTGCAAGCCGCGATCACCGCTGCCGCAACGAGCGGCATGAATTTCATCGTGTGCATTTGTAACTCCCTTGTGGGAGAGCCGTTCGTTCAGCGCACTTGCGCTTCCGACGGCACTCGCTGCGTCAACCGGCGGCGCTGACGAGCAGCCGCCGAACGCGCGAACGGTACGCGTCGAGGTGGCTTCGGGGGATCAGCCGAAAGTCGCTGAATCAGTGGGATTATCGCGATCGCTCGCGTAGGACGCGGGATTACAGCGTCGTCCGATAGGAAGCCAGGCACTCAGCACCACTGGGAATTGCCAATCCCAGAACGCGGTGCTAACTAAGTAGCGGCACTACAAGCACTGAACGGCATGCAAGCGAGATGATGCTGATGATGATCAGACAGCTTCAGACATGCTTGGCGGTCGCCCTGATTGCGGTTGCGACGCCCCTGCGCGCGCAGAACACAGCTGCGCCGACCCCGGCGGGCGCGCTACGGTCCGCCAAGGGTCAAATCACGGGCACAGTCATCGACAGCCTCAATCGCCGATATCTCGCCGGTGCCGATATCGTAATCGAAGGGGGGAGGGCCGCCGTCGAGACCGATTCCCTCGGCAGGTTCACGATCGACAGCGTGATCCCCGGGACGTATCAGGTCGCAGTATTTCATCCGATCCTCGACACGCTGGGGACCGCGATCCTGACCAAGACATTTCGTGTCGGCCCGGACAGCTCGATATTCGTGCTGCTCGCCGTACCCTCGGCCAGAACGCTCATCGGCCGTTCGTGTCGGGTCCAGACGGGACCCTATGGAGAATCGGCGGTGATCGGCCACGTCAACGATCCCGAAACACTCGCTCCCGTGGCCCGAGCCGAGGTTTCAATTGCCTGGGTCGAGATCGATATCTCCAAGGAGACGGGTCTCCGCCGATACCCGCATCTGATGATCGACAGCACCGATGCTTCGGGCGCTTTCCGAATCTGCGGATTGCCCAACTCGACGGAGGCGACACTACAAGCACGACGCGGATCCGCCGCCACGGACGAGATTCCGATCTCGCTTGGAGAGAACCCCGTTGAGTTGTTGGCGCGAACCATCCTGCTTTCACCCGCCGATGCGGGAGTGAAGAGCGGCAACGCTGCGGTGTCCGGCACGGTGCTGCTCGAGGCGGGTTGGACTAATGCGGGCACCAGAGTCGAGCTGGTCGGAACCCGCGCCGTCGCGGTGACAAATGAAAGGGGAGAGTTCACGATGCGGAACCTCCCTTCGGGAAGCAGGGTTTTGGTAATTCGGCATGTTGGCTTTGTTGCGAAGATTTTGCCGGTCGATCTCTCGTCGCGTGAAGAAAAGCGGGTGGCAGTCAAGCTACCGAGATTCCTGGAGACGATGGATCCTGTCCTGGTGCTGGCTCGGAGGGAGGCTGCACTCGCCAAGGTCGGTTTCTCTCAGCGGAGGAAAACCGGGATGGGCTACTATATGGGTCCGGAGCGCCTCGGGCAGATGAACCCGCCTTTCGTCACCGATCTTCTCAGGCAGGTGCCGGGACTCCGCGTTATGCGCAGCCTGTATGGCGACATAATCACGAGCACGCGCCAGACGGGGAATGGATGCGTGCAGTACTATCTGGACGATACGCCGTACGCGGAAATGGTCCCGGGAGACATCAACAATTTCGTGACCGGCAAGGAGGTGATGGCGGTAGAGGTTTATCAGGGAGGGCTCGTGCC
>DATHGO010000013.1:0-11186 GCA_035317585.1 Gemmatimonadaceae bacterium
AATGGAAAGGTCATCGCCGAGATCATGGATCTGCCGCGAGCCACGGGAGTCTGGGCCGTCCCCGCGCATCACCAGATCTACGTCTCGGCCGCCGGCTCCCACGAAGTCGCTATCATCGATGATCGGTCGCTCAAGGTCGTCAAGCGCGTTGGCGGCATCCGGTTTCCAGACGGCATCGCGTACGCACCGGAAGCGGATAAAGTGTTCGTTTCGGACGAGTCGGGTGGCGCCGACGTCGTGATCGATCCGAAAATGGGCAAGAAGCGCTCGACGATCGACCTGGGCGGTGAGGCGGGGAACACCCACTACGACTCGGTATCGCACTGCATTCTAGTCGCGGTACAGACGCGGAATCAGCTGGCGGCGATCGATCCAGTCAGCGAGCGCATCGTGCAGCGGTATGATCTTCCCGGGGCCGACCATCCACATGGTTTTACGGTGGATGAGCCGGGACGCCTCGCGTTCATTACGAGCGAAGGCAACGGCCTGCTACAGGTGGTAGATCTCCGCACGATGAGGATTCTCCAGGCGCTCAAGGTGCCGGACGATCCGGACGTGCTGGCATGGGACCCGACGTGGCGCAGGTTGTATGTCGGGTCGGAATCGGGCGCCCTGTCGGCGTTTTGGCTCGACGGACAAACTTTGCGGCCGATCGGAGAGGTGCGGACGCCGCACGCGCACACGGTGTCGGTTGACCCTCGAACTCACCTCGTGTATCTGCCACTCGAAAATATCAACGGCGGTCCCGTGCTCTGGATCTACGAGCCGACGCGGTGACCGAATTGCGGCGAGCGTGCGCGTGATTCACACGCTATGGAATTGCCGCTGAGTTTATAGTGGCTGATGGATGTAGTCGGCAACGCTCGAGGACTGACGCACCAGAGCGACGCCAAATACGATCATCCAGATTGGCAGGAGATAATTGTTGACGGCCGCGATGGGATCAACGACACCTGTCACGTTTCGGAACATCCCGATCATTCCAGCGACCGCCGTGAGGATACCGAGATATCCCACCCACCGAGGGTAGCGCGAGCCTCGCGCGAGCATCGTCAGACCTGAGAGCAGAAAAAATAAACTGAAGCTCAGCTCGCCCAGAAACTCGCCCACGTAGTTTCCGAGAAAGCTGTTGAGGCCGGCAAAAGTGGCGCTGATCGCCATCCGATCTGCGTCGGTGCCGGCGGCGTAGCCCTGCGCGAGCGTCCAATGAATGCTCGGCCACCGCAGCAAGCCCAGCATCATGCTGACGGCCGAGACGAGGGCGAAGAGCATTGCCACGCGCATGCTTCCTTCGCGGACGTCGCGGAGAGCGTGGAACGCTCCAACGCCCGCTGGAATCCAGATGAGGGGCAGAAAACCATAGATCGCCCATACCGCGCGGCCAGTCGTTCCAGTGGCGAGAAGATTCGGAAGAACCTGGGCCGCATTGCCGTCGAGCACCTGCGGATAGTTGAAGCGCGCGGCGAGAAACGCGAAGACACCCATGAATGCGAGCGCACCGCCTATCAGGAAGGCTCCGCCAACCCGAATTATCGTAACGTTGCGCATAGCCAAATCCCCCGTGTCGGATTCATCTGTTGTGATGGGCGCTTCGCAATTCTAGCGGTCATGGGGCGCGGGTGGGAGCAATCGTCGGACGTATGTCGTTGAGAGCCTCGAAACAACGAGGGCAAGTATGAGCTGAATTGGCTTCGACGGCCTTCGTTACATTCAGTTATGACCAGCTCGCTTGCAGGTATTGAACGTGAGGGCTTCGTTCGCCGCGGCCGATCGCTTTCCTGGCTAACCCTGGGCTATAACAGCGTGGAAGGACTCGTCGCGATCGTTGCGGGCCTCCTGGCTGGAAGCATCGCGCTTGTCGGGTTCGGTTTTGATAGCGTGATCGAGCTCGCCGCCAGTGCGACCGCCCTTTGGCGCCTGAATGCCGATGTAAACCCAATCGAGCGTGAGCGCGCCGAGCTACTGACGCTCAGAATTGTCGGTGTTCTGTTTCTTGCCCTCGCCTTGTATGTGACCGCGGACGCCATCAACGCGCTTCTTAAGCGGGAAGCACCAGAGGAGAGCACAGTCGGAATAGTTCTGGCCGCCGCCTCGCTGGTGGTGATGCCTCTGCTCGCGCGTGCCAAACGGAAAGTCGCCATCGCGCTCGGCAGTCGCGCCCTTCGGTCGGAGGCACAGCAAACACAGCTTTGCACGTACCTATCGGCCATCCTCCTCGGTGGCTTGACTCTGAACGCACTCTTTGGCTGGTGGTGGGCAGATCCGGCGGCAGCACTAATTATGGTGCCGATCATAGGGAAAGAGGGCGTCGAAGCACTGCGCGGCCAGGACAGTTGCAACGACGATTGTGCTTAGTCCGTTCGCAGCGACCACCGTCGAGGCGCCACGATCGATTCATTCCCTCTATGGCGCCACGGCCGGAAGCCGGAGCTCGAAAATCGCACCGCCACCGTCACGGTCGAAATAGGTGAGACTTCCACCCTGCGCCTCGGCCAACCGACGCGCGATCGACAGACCAAGGCCGGCTGACTGCGTCCCCGACGCCCTTGCCGGCGATCGATAGAAGGGAATGAAAACGCCGTCTCGCTCGGCGATCGGGATTCCGTTCCCGCGATCGCAGACCCGGAAGATGAGCGCGTTTCCATCGACACCGCCCGTAACCTCGATTGGAGTAGCCGCCGGCGCGTACTTGAACGCGTTGTCCACGAGGTTGCCAAGGATTCGCAGCGAGTGGACAAAGTCGAATCGCCCGAAAGAGAGCGTGCCTGGATCGTCGAGTGAGACCTTGAGCCGATCTTGGTCTGGCCTGCCCGCTACCTGCTGAACTACGGCGCCGAGCAGATCGTCGGCGGCGTTGATCTGGATGTCGAGTGGCAGCGCTCCCCCTTCGAGGCGCGCAACCTCCAGCAGATCGGTTACGAGACGATTGAGCCGATCAGCCTGTTCCTCGATGATGAACGTCCGCTCGTCGCCGAGCGGTTGCAGCTCGTGGGCTAGCGCCTTGATCGTCGTCAACGGCGTTCTCAGATCGTGAGAGAGAGAGGCGAGCAGAGCGTCCTTGAGCTTGTCCGCTTCCCGCAGGGCCTCCGCGCGCTCCACCGCGGCCCGCTCCGAGCGCGCGCGGTAGAGCAGCTGCGCGGCCACGACGCTCGTAATGAGGAAGACGAAGAGTACGAGCCAATCGAACGGGTTTCTTACGAGGAGCGTGTTGTACGGCGGCAGGAAGAACCAATCGAAAGCCAGAAATGCGGCCAACGCGGTGGTCATCCCGAGAATCCGCCCGCCGGCCGCACTCGCGCCTAGCACCACCAGTAGAAACACGAGCGCTACGTGGGCTTCGCCGAGATGGCTGCGGCCCGCAAACAGGGCAAACGTGGCCGCGGCCAAGGACAGAAAGGCGAGGGCCCAGATGGAAGTCCGCGCGCGATTCACGTGATCGCTGCTACTGCGGTGCCGCAAAGCGATACCCTACGCCCGGCTCCGTGAAGATGTACCGGGGGTCGAGCGCGTTGGATTCAATCTTTCTTCTGACGTTTGCGACGTGCACGCGGAGGTACTGTTGCGCATCTCCGTACTGCCTGCCGGGCCACACGGCCGCAAACAGCTGCCTGTGTGTCATGGTCTTGCCTGCGTTCGTCATCAGAACCCGCACGAGCTCCCACTCGGTAGGCGTGAGGTGAACCAGTTCGCCATCGCGTAAGAGAGTGAGTCCCTCGAGATCCATCGAGAGACCTTCATGGCGAATCGTCGTCCCGGTAACCGCACGGTGACTGCTCGCTCGTCTGAGGAGCGCTCGCACTCGCGCTTTCAGCTCCAGGGTGCTGAACGGCTTGGTGACATAATCGTCGGCCCCGGCATCCAGCAATGTCGCCTTCTCCTGGTCTGCGTGGCGGGCGGAGAGAATGAGGATCATCGCATCGGAGGTTTTTCGGATCTCGGTGCAGACGGCTACTCCGGCCATGTCTGGCAGCCCGAGGTCCAGGACGATCAGCGAAGGCTTCTGAAGCGCAGTCAATTGCAGTCCTTCGACGCCGGTAGCTGCCTCGAGTACTTTGGCAAAGTCATCCGCCAGCGCGTGGGAGACCGCTCGGCGGATTTGTGATTCATCGTCGATTACGAGAGCGATCTGACCAGCCATCCCATTATGATCGCACCTTCGTGCGCCGGGCACTACTCAGGATCACATCCACCTTTGTGAAATCTTTGTGCAGCGCGCCGACCGGGGAGGCGAATTTCAAGTACTATGGCAAAAGCAGTTAAGCGCGCGAAGCAATTTCTGTTCGGAAGACCCCTCCCAAGCGAACGGCTCGAGCACGAAAGGCTCAACAAGAAAACGGCGCTGGCCGTTCTCTCTTCCGACGCCATTTCCTCAGTGGCCTACGCCACCGACCAAATCCTGATCGTCCTGGCAGTGCTCGGAACGGCGGCGGCGGTCAATTACACCGTCCCGATATCAGCGGTGATCGTCGGTCTGCTCATACTCGTGGGACTTTCGTACCGCCAGACGATTTTCGCCTATCCAAACGGCGGTGGGTCCTACACGGTCGCGAAGGAGAACCTGGGCACAGGCTCTGGCCTGCTTGCCGCGGCGGCGCTCCTGACGGACTACATCATGACGGTCGCCGTTTCGATTGCCGGCGGCATCGCGGCCATCACATCAGCCTACCACGGGTTGATACCTCATACGGTCCTGCTCTGCCTGCTCTCAATTGGCCTGCTATCGATCGTGAATCTTCGAGGGGTGCGAGAATCGGGCGCGGCGTTCAGCGTTCCCACCTATGTATTCGTGCTGATGATGGTGATGCTGATAGGCTACGGCGGATATCGCGCTCTCTTCGCCGCCGGACCCGCGGTGGCAAGCGGGGTCATCAGGGTCGATCCGGTGTCGCTCCAGCAACATGGATTTGCGAGCGCACCAGCAGCGTTTGCGCTCGGGTGGCTGCTGATCCGTGGATTTGCGGAAGGCTGTGCGGCGATGACCGGCACCGAGGCAATCTCCAACGGAATAATGGCGTTCAAACAACCTGCCCAGAAAAACGCCGCCGTGACTTTGGGCTGGATGGTGGCCATACTCGCCGCATTCTTTCTCGGGACGAGTCTCCTCGCCCGCCACTACGGCGTGATGCCGACGACGACGGACACTGTGCTCTCGCAGCTGGCTAGTCACATCTTCGGGAGAGGTACGTTCTACTACGTCTTCCAGTACAGCACGTTTGCCATACTCGTGCTCGCGGCGAATACGGCGTTCGCCGATTTCCCGAGGCTGTCTGGTATTCTCGCCAACGACGGCTACATGCCGCGGCAGCTAGCTGCTCGCGGGGACCGGCTGGCATTTTCGAACGGCATCATCGCGCTGGGACTGATCGCCGCGCTCATTGTCTGGCTCTTTCGAGGACAGACGAATGCGCTAATCCCTCTTTACGCCGTCGGCGTCTTCGTGTGTTTCACGCTCTCCCAGGCAGGAATGGTCGTGCACTGGCTGAGAACTCGAGAACCGGGTTGGAGGTGGAAGGCCGCGCTAAATGGCATTGGCGCGCTGGCGACTGGAATCGTCTCGATACTTCAAGTCGCCACGAAGTTCATCGAAGGCGCATGGATAGTGGTGCTGATAATTCCTCTCATCATCCTTCTCCTGAGAAAGATCCACCGTCACTACGCTCAGTTCGCGTCCGAGATCGAGTTCAAGGGACAGAGTCCCATGATACCGCTTCACCACACTGTCATCGTCCCTGTTAACGGAATCACCAAAGCGACGTCGGGCGCTCTCGTGTACGCCAGCGCGATATCCGACGAGGTGGTGGCCGCGTACATCGAAGTCGACCAGCGTATCACTGAAAAGTTGAAGGCTGACTGGGAGGAGTGGGACATCGGTATTCCCCTCGTCGTCATCCCTTCACCCTACCGGTCAGTTCTCAGGCCCCTCGTTGAGTACGTGGAAGGCCTCCGCATGGTGCTGCCCGGTGAGCTCGTCACCGTGGTCGTACCCGAGATAGTACCGAAGAAGTGGTGGGAGCACCTGCTTCACAACAAGACGGCCTTCTACATCAGAACGGCATTTCTTTTCAAACCGAACGTCGTTGTGACGACCGTTCCATTTCTTCTCGGCCATGCGTACAGGTTGCGCGATTTGATCGAGCACGATGATCAGATAGGCGAAGACGTTCCAGAGCCGTTTCAAGAAGGCGGTACAGGCCGGTTGGAGGAAGCCGCTTCAGGGCGGGTCGAGGCTGCGTGATGCGGTGCACACCGATGCTTGCGTTGGCCATCGCCGCGTGCGGGGCCGGATCATCCGAGACGCGGTTCGCGCTCGAGACCCCAGCAGCGCAGAGTCTCGTGGGCACCTGGGATGCGACTATGTCTCTCGTGAGGCCTTATCAGCTCGAGCCCCACGAGCCAGCGGCGAAGCGAATCTGTGGAACGATCGGGTTTGTTGAGAATCGCTATGTGAGAGGCGGATCGGGTCAGACGGATGACTCGACGCCCGTTGGGGTTTATGACCTGGATCTCACATTGCTGGGACTCAATTGGCTTGGCGACAATTCCTTTCCGACCGCATTGGCAACCCCCGTCGACGATTTGAGCGCTCCCGTCAAGGCTGTTGGCGATTCCGTTGCAGTCGTTTTGAATCCCGGCAGTCAGGAGCGAATCGTTCTGCTGGGGCGATACGGTGTCGGCGGAATAGTGGGACTGTGGACAGCGCAATCATCTCGGGGGACCGCCAGCGGATCATTTTCCCTGACGCCGCATGTAAACACGCGGAATCAATCGCCGACTTGCTCAGAACTTCACTAGCAGCGCCAGGTTGAGCCGGGTCTCGGATTTCCGGAGATCGGGCGACCATCCCGATACGATCAGCGATGGGCGAAGTGGCGCGAAGATTGTCCGCGAGCGTGTTGATTAAGTCATCGCTCTAGGCCGCCTTGGTCGCCTCTCCGAATGGGATCTCCGTGCTTCGCGCGATCTTGCGACCGCTGAGAATCGTGAACCACTCGTGCATGGAAGCGACGAGGATCACAACAACGGAGATGAGGAAGAACGCCGCGACCGCCGCATCGATGTGGTCGTTGAGAATCAGACGCTTTGCCTCAGCCAGCGTCTGTACACCGTTTGGCAGCGCACCGGTCGCGAGCCGGTCGCCCAGCATTCGGGCGTGCGAAAGAAAGCCCAGCTTCGGGTCGGCGGAGAAAATCTTCTCGGCGCCGGCCGTCAACGTCACGATCGCGAGCCAGACGAGGGGCAGAATCGTGACCCACGCGTAGCGCGCCTTTCCCATCTTGATGATTATCGTCGTGCCGACGCACAGCGCGACCGCGGCGAGAAGCTGGTTGGAGATTCCGAACAGCGGCCAGAGAGAGTTGATGCCGCCTAGCGGATCCATAACGCCCTGGTAGAGAAAGTAGCCCCACAGCGAAACGACGATCCCGCTCGCCATGACCACTGCTGGATACCACGACACCCTACCGATCGGAGCCCAGACATGCTTCAGTAAATCCTGCAGCATGAATCGCCCTACGCGCGTTCCCGCGTCAACCGTGGTGAGTATGAAGAGCGCCTCGAACATGATTGCGAAGTGATACCAGAGCGCCATCGCGGTCGGGCCACCGAGCGCGCGGGAGAAGATGTGCGCCATCCCGACGGCCAGGCTCGGCGCGCCGCCCGTACGCGACAGAAGCGATTTCTCTCCGACATCCTGCGCCAGGATCTGCATCTGTGTCGGATCGAGCGTGAATCCCCAGTGCTGTACCGCCGCGGCCGCGCTCGCAGCGGTTGTCCCGATGGCGCTCGCCGGAGCGTTGATCGCGAAGTAGACGCCGGGGGTCAACACGCAGGCAGCGATCAGCGCCATCACTGCCACGAGCGATTCGGTGAGCATCGCACCGTAACCTATCGGGCGCGCATCGACCTCGTTCGTGAGGAGCTTCGGCGTCGTGCCCGACGCGATAAGCGAATGAAAGCCGCTGATGGCACCACAGGCGATGGTGATGAAAGCGAATGGAAAAACCTTTCCGGCGAAGACCGGACCTGTTCCATCGGTGAACTGGGTAAGCGCAGGCATCTGTAGCGGCGGAAGCACAATCACGATTCCCAGCGCCAGCGCCAGCACGACGCCGATCTTTACGAATGCGGAGAGATAATCGCGCGGGGCGAGGAGCAGCCACACGGGCAATACCGACGCGAAGAAGCTGTAGGCCATGATGAGTAGCGCGAGCGTCTTTCCGGTGAGTGTGAACGTCGGCGCAAGCGCGGGATTCGATGCTACCCATCTCCCCGCCAACAGCGCGACGACCAAGAGGACGAGTCCGATCGCGCTGGCTTCCAGCACCCGGTGCGGACGAATCCAGCGCATGTAGATGCCCATTATCAATGCGGTCGGAATCGTGAGTCCGATCGTCACGACACCCCAGGGGCTCGCTTTGAGAGCATTCACGACAACCAGCGCGAGGACCGCGATCAGAATGATCATGATTCCAAAGACGGCGACGAGCGCGGTAAAGCCGGCGATTGGGCCGATCTCTTCCTTGGCCATCTGGCCCAGCGACTTGCCGTCGCGGCGCACCGACGCGCAGAGGATCACGAAATCCTGAACCGCTCCACCGAGGGCGACGCCGACGATTATCCATATCGCGCCAGGAAGAAACCCGAATTGCGCCGCGAGCGTCGGTCCCACGAGTGGACCTGGTCCGGCGATCGCCGCGAAATGGTGGCCAAAGACAATCCACCGATTGGTCGGCATGAAGTCGCGTCCATCGTTCAACCGCACCGCCGGCGTGGGACGCGCGGGATCGAGCGCGAAGATCCTGGTCGCGATGAATTTGCTGTAGAAGCGGTACGCCACGGCGTAAGTGCATAGCGCCGCCACGAGCAGCCACGCGGCGCTTACCGGCTCGCCGCGCGACAGCGCCAGCCACGCGAAGCTGGTGGCGCCGAGGGCCGAGACGAAGGACCAGATAATGATGCCGCGGAGTCGTCGCATCAGAGTGCTGCCCACATATGCGATGAAATTGAGTATGCGTTAACTTTCCCCGCAATCCAAACCACACCCGTTGCGACCATTTTTGCTCATCGTTGCCGGCACGCTCTCCCTGGCGTGCGCTTCCAAGCCTCCCGAGACCGAAGCTTCTCCCGTGCCGCTCCGCCCACTCGAGCGGATGGCGGGTCAGCAGATCCTCGTGCTTCCCGTCCAATTTCTCTCCGGCACGGAGACGCTGGGATGGCAGCAACAGGTACCGAATCGCGCAGCATTTCTCGCCGCGCTCGACGATCAGATCGAGGCCGCGATGGCGGCGCGAGGACTCGCCCGCCAGTGGACGTTCGGTCGCGAAGTGGAGCGCGCCTCGAAGATGAACAGCATCCTGATGACGGACGCGCGCTCGCTCTCGGCCGAATGGCTGCGCGGGCGCGTTCTCACCGAGACGTCGGTGCGCGATCCGCTGGCCTCGCAGGTGCGTGGACTCGTTGGGCTCAAGGGATCGCGCTACGCTCTGCTGCCCGTCGAGCTTCGGCTCGAGAACCGTGGTGCCGGCACGGGCGTGGCGATCTTGCGCGTAGTCATGATCGATTCGCGAATGGCTCTGATCAAGTGGGTGGACGAGATCGAGAGCGATCCCATGAAAACACTTTCACCGGCGCTAACAGCCAGCGTCGCGACGCATTTCGCGGATCTCGTCGTCGCGCCCTGATCTGACCGCGATTTCGAGGCGGTCGCCGTGACCAGTGTCTTTCACGTCTCGGACCTGCACTTCGGATGGCCTGCTGTTCCTGAGCAGATAGATGCCATCGAGCAGATCATCCACGAGTCGAGGTTCGACGTGGTGGTGATATCGGGCGATCTCACCCAGCGGGCGAGATCGGGCGAATTCCAGAGAGCGGCAGCCTTCATCCGCGATGCGAGAAAGGTGAGCCGCGTGATAGCCGTTCCCGGGAACCACGACGTCAAGTGGTGGCGCGCGCCGCTCGGCTTCGGCGACAAGTCCAAGGTCTACGAGAACTACCGCAGGTTCATCGACAAGAACCTGGAGCCGCTGCTCTCCGTTCCGGGCGCTACATTCGTCGGAATCAACACCGCACACGGCGTCACGCGCCGGACTCTGACCTGGAACCTTCGCGACATCTCGATCATCGGCGACATCCACAAGCACCAGCTCGACCAGGCCGCCGAGCTCTTTGCCAAGGCACCGCCCACGGACGCTCGCGTGATCGTGATGCACCACAACCCGGTGAGGGGAGAGCTCTCGCAACGGCACGGGCTCAAGAACACGCAGAAGATTCTCGGGGCTTTCGCCGAGATGGGCGTCGATTTAGTGTGTTGTGGTCACGATCACCAGGAATCGGTGCACTACATCGAGCACACGAGAAAGGGCACAGTGATCTCAACGGCGGGCACGGTCTCGAACAGATCACGCGGAGGGCGGCCTTCTTCGGTCAACGTCATCGATGTCGGTCCCCAGGCGATCGATGTCACGACGCACGTGTGGTCGAAGGAGCAGCGCACTTTCGTGAAGGGTCCGCACAAGCGCTTCAAGCGATCGGAATATGTGGCCGCTGACTAATCGCGCCCAGCTTTCGCTGGAGCTGGACGACCCACCTCCGAAGAACGCCGAGGAGCTGAGAACGCGGCTCAGGCGGCTCGGGCTCGGCGCGCGGTATCGGGTGAGGCTCACGACGAACCAGACGGTCGTCGTCAGCTACAGTGGCGGCGAGCTTCGGATCCACAACAGCTTCCTCGGCGCCAACGAAGAGGTGTGGAGGGCGGTCATCGTCTTCGTGCACGGCCGGACGCGCGGTGTGCGAAACGAGGCGCGACGAACGATTCTCCAGTTTCCGGTGCCGAGATCGAGTACCGCGCCGCGCCGGAAGCGTTCACCGGAGCGCACGAATCCCGCCGACCTCCCGCTGATTCGCGAGCTCTCGCGCTGGCACGCTGCCTACAGCGACGAGCGATTCGGCGGAGCGCTGCGAACGATTCCCATCCGCATCTCGCGCCGGATGAAGAGCAGGCTGGGCCACTACTCTCCGGCCAGCCATGGTTGCGAACCGGAGATCGTCATCAGCAGACGCCACATTCGACGCGACGGGTGGGAGGAGGCGCTGCACACGCTGCTGCACGAGATGGTGCACCAGTGGCAGGACGAGCAGGGGCTCGTGGTCGATCATGGGTCGAGCTTCCGGGCGAAGGCGAGGGCGGT
>DATHGO010000014.1:0-5805 GCA_035317585.1 Gemmatimonadaceae bacterium
TTTCGCGTCTGTTGCTCGAGCTTGGGAAATCGAAGCTGACGCCTGGATCATTCTGGTACTGGCTCGCGAGCATCAACTTTCTGCACTTCGCTGCTCTCCTCTTCCTCCTGTGCAGCGCAATACTTATCGTGGTGAGTATCATGACTCCACCTCCGGCTCCCGAACGCGTCGCGGATCTCACGCTGCAAACCGTAGCGCCGTCGGACGCGGTAAAGACAAGTCCCAAGGAGCGGAACCGGGAAATCGTGCTATCGGTCCTGCTCGTAGCAACCATCGGGGTTCTTTGGATCGTATTCCGATGAAGTAACTGCAACTGCAACTGAGAACTGATAGGCTGCCAGCTGCCCGCTAAAAGCTGCCGGCCACCAGCCTCACTACGTCGGGACGTTAACGGCGCGGGTTAAGGCACAGACAACTGCCTTTGCGATCACGCCACTAGTGGCGTCCCGACGTTTGCAGCTCGCGGCTGCCAGCTTTCAGCGGGCAGCTGGCAGCCTGTCAGTTCTCAGTTGCAGTTGCAGTTACCTAGCGAGCGCAATCGCGCAATCGACGATCCCCGCCATACAGTAGGTCTGCGGAAAATTCCCCCACTGCTCTAAAGTGCGCGGATCGAGATCCTCGGCCAGCAGCCCGTGCCGATTGCGCGCGGCGAGAACTCTTTCGAACAGCGCGCGTGCTTCTTTGCGTCGCGTGCCTCCCATTGCCGCCAACGCTTCGATGTACCAGAACGTGCAGACGAGAAACGCATTCTCCGGATAACCGAAATCGTCACGCTCGACGTAGCGATAGACGAAGTCACCGTGCTTGAGCTGTTTCTCGATCGCGGCGACAGTTCCGGCGAATCGCGGATCGTCGGCATCGAGAAATCCCAGGCGCGGCATCAGTAGCAGGCTCGCGTCGAGGGAATCCCCATCCATCGTCGCGGTAAATGCGTTGAGCTTCGCGTTCCACGAACGGAGCGAGATCATCTCGTGGATCGTCGTCGCGCGCGACCGCCAGTAGCCGGCGCGATCGGCGAGCCTCAGGCGGGCGGCGTACTTCGCGAGCCTGTCGCAGGCTGCCCAGCACATGATGCTCGAGAACGTGTGCACCCGCTCGGTACCCCGCAGCTCCCACAGTCCGGCATCTGGAACCTCATATAGTCGAGCGGCGTGCTCGCCGAATAGCTCGAGTCTCGCGAGCAGCGCTTCGTCACCCGCCCGGGTCGCGTTCAAATTCAGAAAGAGCGATTCGGCGGTGAGTACGGCTTCTCCGTAGAGATCGTGTTGAGCCTGCTCGCTCGCCTTGTTGCCGATGCGCACTGGTCCCATGCCTCGATAGCCGGGCAGGCATTTGGCGACGTGCTCGCCCGGGATTGGTCCGCCGTCGATGGTATAGATCGGAACGAGATGCGCATCATCAGTCTTCGCAGCGACGCCGAGGAGGAAGGCGAGGTAGCGCTCGATGGTGCGCATCTCACCCAGGCGGCAGAGAGCGTCGGCGGTAAAGTACGCGTCGCGGGGCCAACAGTAGCGGTAATCCCAGGTGCGCCCGGTGTTGGGAGCTTCGGGGATCGAGGTCGTCATCGCCGGGATGATGGCGCCGGTAGGCTCGTAGACGTTCAGCTCCAGCGTAATTGCGGCGCGGATCACGTCGTCGTGCCACTCGGTGGGGGCATGGAGCGAGCGCACCCAATTGCGCCAATACGCAGTGGTTCTCTCGAGCATCGTGGTGCCCGCACTCGTCACGTCCCCCGCGACAGGGTCGTCGAGTCCGAACATCAAGGTGATGGTTTCGCGGACATGAAAAAGCGTCCGGTGGACGATCGACTCTGTCGGCGCGTTGGTAGTGAGCCGCAGTGCCTGCTCGCCCGCATAGCTGATGTGATTTGCACCGAGCGCGTGCTGGCGTTTCGCGCAGCCATAGTCGGCGGCCGGATCGACGCGAACGCGGATGTTCGGCTGTCCCCCGATCGGCCTCACTTGACGCACGAGCAGCCTGGGGCAGAACATCTCGCCGTCCTTCTCGTAGCGCGGGGAGAAATCGGTGATCTCGACGCCGCCACCCTTCGCGTCGTAGAAGCGCGTGACGAGTATGGGAGTATCGGGGAGGTACTCTTGCTCGGTTTTGACCGCCCCCTGCAGCTCAATCGCGAACGTGCCGTCTTCGTCGCGAGGCGCGTCTCCGGCCAGTAGCGAGCAGAACACGGGATCACCATCGAAGCGCGGAAAGCAACACCACACGACGGCGCCCTCGCCGTCGATCAGTGCGCCTATACTCCCATTGCCGACGAGCGCGAGGTCGAGTGAGGTCAATCGCCTTTCGAAGGAATGTCAGTCGCAAGCATCGCGCGTACGATTAACCGACAACCGTGCGTGCGCAACCCAGGCTTGCGGGAATCAGCGCCAGGTTGCACGCTCTGTCAGGAGGCAAATTGAGGAAATCTGCTTGCTGGACCACATGCCTTGCCGTGCTGAGTCTGGTCGTCGATTCCGGGCTAGTCGCAAGCCAACAGCCCACATCCGCGCCCGATAGCAGCCCCGTGGCTGCACCACTGGCCGCTGTGGTGGTGACGGCCGACCAGCGAGATCACGCGCTTGATCGCGTGGGGTTCTACCAACGCTCCCAGCACAGCGTCGGACACTATCTCACGGCCGAGCAGATAAACCGGAAGAGCGACTTTCAGTTTACAGATCTGCTGCGCGGGATTCCCGGCCTTCGTGTCGGCATCGACAAGTATGGCGAAGATGTAGTGGCGAGCCCTCGGGCTGGTGGAAGCATGCTAAACCCGACATACGGCTGCGTTCAGTATTTTGTCGACGGACTTCCGTGGGGAAATGGAGCACTCGAGACGATCGGAACGGTTGGGGACAAAGACGACAATAAGAGGCTGTCGCAAATAGCAATCGAGCAGGGGCGGCAACTGAACTCTGTCCTGAAAAAGAGCGAGATACTGGGAATCGAGGTTTATCAAGGAGGCGGAGCTCCAGCCTACTTCAATCAGGCCGGCCACAATTGCGCGTCCATCGTTGTCTGGACGAAAGCGAGCGTGTTCAAGTAGAGTCGAGTACCTCGCGACGCTCTTGACCCGAGGGCCGGTGACGGGCCATCCTCTGCCTGCACTCCTCTCGTGTGAATCGGCGGGGATTCCAATAATGAGCACGTTCAACACGGTGCGCGGCTTCACCGGCGCGTTGCTTACGCTGTTGGCGGTCAATGCAAGCTCGATAGCGGCGCAGACCCGTACCGTGCAGCCGGTCCTTGCATTCCCCGAGGCCGGCCTCGACGACCCTGCCGCGTATCAAGGTTACCAGACGCGCTTCTTCCGCGATACGAAGGGGAACGTCGTGCAGATCTATCTCGACGCGCGGAGTGGACGGGTCGTGAATCTCCTGCCGGACGCCGTGAACGAGAGCGTCGGGTTTACCGTCCGGGATGGGACCGGGAAGCCGATTCGTCTCGAGTGGGGATCTGCAGACGCCATCATTTCGCAGGCAGGTAATCGCCGCACAATCGAGTACCAGCTTGTCGCGAATGCGCCCCAGGTCCTGATCGGGTGGATCCTCCTTGGCTCAATGCGGGTCGAGCGCGATCTGGGCTATTCGGGGCGCCAGCTCGAGCTGTTCGACTGGCCCACGTTCAGGTTGCGGGAGCAGGAGGAGCTGATCGCAAATCTGGATCGTCTCGATCCGGCCGAGCGGCAGCGACAATTGGGGTTTTTCAACGCGGGGCTGACGTCGGATCTGAGCGCGAGGCTCGAGCCCGATCTCATCACTACGGGCATGCGTGACCGGCGCGGCGTGACCGCCTCACAGACGACGCTCGACACAAAGACGAATCTTCAGCTCGACTTGAGCCCCGATCCGCGCGACGCCTCGCTTCTGGTGACGCTGCCCATCGTCTCGATGCGAGCCAATTCCAACCGTCCCATCCGATTCACCGTTCGCGTCACTACTGATGCGCCTCCGCTGACTCCGCTCGCGCGGGATCAGATCTTCAACACCGCGTTCCTCCGCTTCCTGAATGAGGCGCACGCCGCCGCCGATCGTGCGCGCGGCAATGCCGCAAAAAATGCGGACGCCGCTGCGACGGTGGCCCGCTATCGCCAGCTCGAGCGCGACGCGCGCGGGACCGAGCTTCTCAGCTCCAAAGAGAAGCTGATGGCCGGGCTTCCCAATTACGCGACGTACTTCGGCCGCGACATGATGATGACTTCGCTGATGATGCAGCCGGTGTGGACCGACGCGATGCCCGAGTTCGTGATCGCGAGCGCGCTGAGAAAGCTCGGGCCGGAAGGCGATGTGAGTCACGAGGAGGCGCTGGGAGGGCAGGCGATCCGTGAGAATGCCGCCGAGTACAACGCGCACATGACGGAGTACTTCCGCTTGACTCGGCGCGGAAGTCGAGCAGCGGCCGACACTGCCCTTACACACGCGCGGGAGCTGCTGCCCGATTTGCAAAAGGTGCGCGAGAACTATCACATGCGCGACGACGAGTTCCAGCTGCCGGTAGTCGTGGCACGTTACCTCGGGAACCCCGCCGTGACCGCGGCGCGAAAGAAGGGATTCCTGTTGGATTCGTCGGACGGGAGGGGGCCGCGCATCCGGCTGCTTCTCAGAGAGCTCGGACTCGTGGCGACACTCGCCGCTCCTTACGCACGCGACGCCGTGGTTCAGAATCTCATTGGATCGCCACGCCTCGATTCGACTCACTGGCGGTCGATCAGCTGGCGGGACAGCAACGCCGGCTACGCGAATGGGCGTTTCGAGATGGACATCAACGCGATCTGGGTCCCTCGTGCGCTCCAATCCATCGGGGAGATTCTTACCGCGCTCGAGGCAATCGGTTTTTCAAACGAGCAGCTCGCCGCGCTCGCACCCGGCGTGGCCAATACACCGCTTGGCGATTTTGCACACGATCAGGCGTTCTTCCAGCGCGCGATCGAGAACTGGAGAGGAGCTGGGCGGCACTTCGTCGTCACGCTGACGCCGGAGGAGATTCAGACCAGGGTCGCGGCAAAGCTCCAATGGCTTCCTACGCCGGAGCGAGCGTACTGGCAGGGCGTGCTGTCCGCGACGGGCGCCGACAAATCGCCGCTCGAGTTTCTCGCGATCTCGCTGGATTCGGCAGGGCGCCCGATTCCCGTCGTCAACACCGATCCCGCCACCTGGCTCTTCCTGAGAGATGGCAAGGACACGACGAGCGCGGCACTGAGTGCGGTGATGCGAGACGTCCGCGCAATTGTGCGCGCCTATCCCGTTGGGCTGTTGGTCGACCGTCTCGGTCCGCTTGTCGCGAACGACGCCTACGCTCCGCCAGCCGTTTGGGAAGCGTTTAAGCGCGACACCTACCACTCTCCGCGCGTGGTCTGGGGCAGGGAAGTCAATCTGACTCTGCTCGGCTTGGCGAATCAAGTTTCGGGCGCGACCGATAGCTTGGGTAGGCCACGCAGTCCCGGACTCGCTCCATACGTGACGGAAATGCGAGATGCGCTCAGGCGGGTCAACAGCGCCGCAGAAGCGTCCGGACTGAAGCACAATGAATTGTGGAGTTACGAGATCAGCGATGGAACGCTGAAGCCGATTCGGTACGGGGCAAGCACCGACGTTCAGTTGTGGAATGTCACGGATCTCGCGGTGCAGTTCGTCCTTTCTCGCATTCGATGACTCGACGGTCAGTCGGTCCGGTATCCTCTGCGGGGCAGTGTCCTCGCACGCCCGCCGTTGGGGCGCGCTGGCGCGCCCAAACGGCGGGCTCTTGCTGCGGGTGCCCCTCCGAGGACACCGGGCCTCCTTCCCTGTCTGGCATCTCGTGAGGGTCGGACTA
>DATHGO010000015.1:0-15494 GCA_035317585.1 Gemmatimonadaceae bacterium
ACCTCGTCGCCGAGACCTCATTGAAAGGTCTGTGGGGATTCTGATTGGTGGTCCCGGCAACAGACCGGATGGCCGAATCCTGGTGAACCTTATGAAGGGAAGCACCTACATCGCTTATTGCAACTTCAAAGACACGCCCGAAGCTCCAGCGCATCTCACGTTGGGCATGTATAAGACCTTCACGCCCAGGTAGTTCTCGTTCAGACTCGCCCGCTTGAGCGCGGTGAGGCCTTCGCGACCTCACTAACTTTCGCAAGACCCGCCTCGCTTCCGAACTTCACCGTCGAAAAAACGTGATTCCGCTCAGCGACGAACTCCCGACTGTCCGCACGCCATGGATGACTTATGCCATCCTGGCCGCGATGTTCCTGACGTGGATTTTCGTTCAGGGGGCCGGCTTCGATCAGCAGGCGCTCGCCGCCAGCGTGTGCAACCTCGGAATGGTCCCGGGAGAGATCACGCACATGGCCCCACTGGGTGAAGCGGTTCCCATCGGGCGCGGAGTCGCGTGCGTCATCGACAATGACCCCATCAACATCTTCACGCCCTTCATCTCCATGTTTCTGCACGGAGGCTGGGGCCATATTCTTGGCAACGCGCTCTTTTTCTGGGTCTTCGGGAACAACATCGAAGACAGTCTCGGCCACTTTCGCTTTCTGGTGTTCTATCTGATATGCGGCCTGGCGGCAGCGGTGGCGCACATCCTTGCCCAGCCGGCGTCTCCTCTTCCAACCGTTGGCGCATCAGGAGCCATCTCAGGAATTCTGGGCGCGTATCTGGTGCTCTACCCCAGGGTCCGCGTCAGGATGCTCTTCTTCTTCATCATCTTCTTCAAAGTGATTCCGATTCCTGCCTGGCTTGTTTTGATCTGGTGGTTCTTCTGGCAGCTGGTCGCGGCGTTGCCGGAGCTGACGAATGGCGCCGATTTGTCGGGCGGCGTAGCGGTCTGGGCTCACGTCGGTGGATTTCTAACGGGAGTTCTGCTCGTGAAGCTCTTCGAAAACCGCCGATTGGTGATTCGGCGCACTGCACCGCGCGTCCCGGGCTGATCGGTAGCTCGAAAGTCGGGCCTTGGATAGATTCCCCGCCGAGACGGCCTGAAGGGACGTTTTCAAGGTTTCTGGACTCTTACGGAGATGGTGCTTTGCGGATTCTTCCCCGGGACGAAAAGTTCTACGACATGTTCATCGAGCTGGCGAAAAGGCTGACCGCCTCGGCGACCATCCTTCAGGAGATGTTTCAGGATCCCACTCACCTGGATACGAAAGTCACGGCGATCAAAGGACTGGAACATGAGGCCGACAACCTGACCCACGACATCATCGATCGAATCGATCGGACCTTCGTTACTCCGTTCGACCGTGAGGACATCCACGCGCTCGCGTCAGAGCTGGATGATGTGATCGATCTGATAGATGGAACGGCGCGTCGGGCCCAGATTTTCCGGGTAATGCGCGCCCGTCCCGCGGCCGTCGTTCTGGCTGAAGTGCTGGCGCGCGCCAGCTGCGCGGTGGAAGAAGGCGTTCGCGAGATGAAAAACGTGAAGCAAGTCTTCGCCATCAGCGAGAAGCTCAAGACGCTCGAAGAGGAAGGAGACGCCGTCTATCACGAAGCGATGGGGAAGCTCTTCGCTGAGGGGGGCGACGCGCTCGAGGTCATCAAGTGGAAAGACCTCTACGACAAACTCGAAGATGCGCTCGACCAATGTGAGGATGTAGGCAACGTGCTGCAAAGCATCGCGCTGAAGAACGCGTAGTGATCTACTACGTTGCCGCGATCGTTCTGGTCGCGTTTGTATTCGATTTCATAAACGGCTTTCATGACTCGGCGAACTCTATCGCCACGATCGTCGGGACGCGTGTTCTCAGCCCGTTGGCAGCGGTGGTCTGGGCTGCGTTCTTCAATTTCACGGCGGCGTTCACCGCCGGCGAGCTAGTCGCAAAAGCGATACAGAAGGGAATCATCCGAACGGACATCGTCACGCCCAACGTCATTCTGGCCGGACTGCTCGGCGCAATTGCCTGGAATCTCATCACCTGGTTTTATGGGATTCCGTCGAGCTCCTCGCACGCTCTCATCGGTGGTTACGCTGGCGCCGGAGTGGCGAAAGCCGGGTGGAGTGCGATCACGTGGGGCACGAAGTGGGTGCAGACACTGTCCTTCATCGTCATCTCGCCGCTCGTTGGAGGGCTGGCCGGCTTCATCCTAATGGTCGCGGTGTACTGGACCTTCAAGAATATGGGGCCGGCGCGAGTGGATCGTTTCTTCCGAACCGCGCAGCTGGCCAGCTCCGCGCTGTTATCACACGCACATGGCGCAAACGACGCTCAGAAGACGATGGGAATCATCGTCGGCCTTCTCGTAGCGGTGAAACCGCTAACCGCCACGCAAACAGGATTCTTTCACCATCTATACGTGCCGGACGAAGGAATTCCGCTCTGGGTCAAGATGGGGGCGTACACGGCCATCTCCCTTGGCACCCTCTCGGGCGGCTGGAGAATCGTGCACACGATGGGCTCGCGGATCACGCGGCTCCGCCCCGTGAGCGGATTCGCGGCGGAGACCGGAGGCGCGCTCGCGATCAGTATCGCGACTCACTATGGAATTCCGGTGAGCACTACGCACACGATCGCCGGGTCGATCATCGGCGCCGGCGCGACTTATCGGTTCTCCGCCGTGCGGTGGGGCATTGCGCAAAGAATCGTCTGGGCCTGGGTCATCACGATCCCAGCGTCGGCAACTGTCGCGGCGCTCAGCTACTGGGCGCTGGCTGCAGTCGGCCTTCGTTGAGGTGATCTTCCTCGTGGTGGTGCTTGATCTGCTTCCCCTCCGCGAGGTAGACCGCGTCTTCGCCGATGTTCGTCGCCAGGTCGGCGATTCTCTCCAGATTCCGGCCCACCAGTAGGAGCTCGAGCGACGGAGTGATGGTCTTCGGGTCGGCCATCATGTGAGTGAGCAGCACGCGAAAAACGGAATCGTGCAGCGAGTCGACCACGTCGTCGTCCCTGCACACCTGGCGACCGAGCGCTCCGTCGGCGCGAATGAATGCGTCGAGCGATTCGCCCAGCATCTTGCGCGCTCTCCGGGCCATGACCTCGATCTCGGGAATCCGGATGCTGACCTTGGGCTTGTCGGCGAGGCGCAGCGCTGATTCCGCGATATTGACCGCGTGATCACCGACGCGCTCGAGGTCGTTTGACACCTTGATGGCGCCAATGATGAATCGGAGGTCGCGAGCCATCGGCTGCTGCAGAGCGAGAAGCTCCACGGCGGCCTGCTCAACCTCGATCTCCAGCCGGTTCAGCTCCGGGTCGCCGTCGATCACGAGTTTTGCCTTTTCCTTATCGCGGTTCATCAACGCTTCGACGGCGATATCGGTGCGCTCCTCGGCCTTCGACGACATGTTGAGCAGCGTTTCCTTGAGCGAAGTAAGCTGATCGTGAAAATGCCTGAATCCTGCGGCGTTCGAGTCCGCTGTCATCCAAATCTCCCAGTGATGTATGCGTCGGTACGTTCCTCTCGCGGGCTCGTGAAGATCTGTTCGGTTGGCCCGAACTCGACGACCTCGCCGGTAAAGAAGAACGCGGTGTATTCAGACGCCCGTGCTGCCTGCTGCAGATTGTGCGTCACGATGATGATCGTCAACTCCCGTTTCAGCTCGTAGACGAGCTCCTCTATGCGCTGAGTGGAGCTCGGATCGAGCGCGCTCGCCGGCTCGTCCAGGAGGAGCACTTCGGGCTGGTTGGCCAGCGCGCGCGCGATGCACACGCGCTGCTGCTGTCCCCCGGAGAGTCCGAGCGCCGACGTGCGGAGCCTGTCCTTGACTTCGTCCCATATCGAGGCGCGCCTCAGCGAGCGCTCCACGATCTCGTCCAGCGATCCCTCGTTCGCGATTCCGTTGATGCGCGGCCCATACGCAACGTTCTCATAGATGGACTTGGGGAAAGGGTTCCAACGCTGGAACACCATCCCTACTCGCTGCCTCAGAGCGACGATGTCCAGCGAGGCGTCGTAGACACTGTTTCCGTCGAGGCAGAGATCGCCTTCGTGGCGTATGCCGGGAATGAGGTCGTTGAGCCTGTTGATCGATCTCAGGAATGTCGATTTGCCGCAGCCCGATGGTCCGATGAGCGCCGTCACGGATCGCGGTGGCACCGCCATTGAGATATTTCTAAGAGCCTGTTTCTTCCCGTACCAGAACGAAAAGTCGCGGGCCTCAATGGTGCCAACGACATCGGCAGCGACTGGCGCGGAAACTGGAGCGACCGCGGTCATCCGAACCGTCCGGTGATGTATGACTCGGTCCTCGGATCGCGGGGCGCCGTGAACAGCTGCCGGGTTGGTGCAAACTCGATCAGTTCACCCATCAGCAGGAACGCCGTGCCGTCCGAAACGCGCGCGGCCTGCTGCATGTTGTGGGTGACGATAACGACGGTGACGCTCTTCCGCAGCTCGTAGACCAGCTCTTCGACCTTCTGAGTGCTGAGCGGATCGAGCGATGCGGTGGGCTCGTCGAGGAGGATTACTCGCGGCCTCGTGGCGAGCGCACGCGCAATGCAGAGCCGCTGCTGCTGGCCGCCGGAGAGGGCCATGGCGCTCTCATCGAGCTGGTCCTTGACCTCAGCCCACAGCCCCGCGCGCTGAAGCGCTTCCTCGACGATCTCGTTGGTCGCGCCACGTGCCGCATGGCTTTTCGCATCTACACGTAGGCCCGCCGCGACATTGGCGCGGATCGACATCGTGGGGAAGGGAGTCGGTCGCTGGAATACCATCCCGACGTGACGGCGAACGGCAATAGGACTGGTTCCATCTCCGTAGATCGAGCTGCCAAGGATTTCCACCGACCCCTCGACGCGTGCGCGCGGGACGGTTTCGTGCATCCGGTTGAAGCAACGGAGGAGCGTCGATTTACCGCAGCCGGAAGGACCGATGATCGCAGTTACAGCGTTCTGAGGAATCGAGATGGATACATCCTTGACGGCGGCGTTGTCGCCGAAGAACGCCGAGAGGTGACTCGAGACGATGCACGGCCTGGTCGCCTCCTGCGAAACGATTGGCTCGGGTGCGCGAAGCTGCACCACAGGCGTCACAGGCCGCGGGGGCTTCTCGCGCAACACTTCAGTCGACTGGAGCACCGAACCGTGACCTCGTTGCGAAGCGGGCCGCCAGGCTGATGATCAGAACGATCGAGATCAGCACGAGCGCGCCTGCCCACGCCTGCCGGTGCCACTCGTCGTATGCGTTGATCGCGTAGGTGAAGATCTGGAGAGGGAGCGCCGCGATCGGTTGACGTATCGATGTCGACCAGAACTGGTTTCCGAAAGCCGTGAAGAGAAGCGGCGCGGTCTCGCCGGCGATTCTTGCGACCGCGACCAGTGCCCCGGTAACGATACCCGCGAGCGCCGTGCGGAGAACGACAGATATCGACGTCCGCCACCTTGGATACCCCAGTGCCAGCGCGGCCTCGCGTAGTGATGTCGGAACGACGAGCAGCATCTCCTCGGTCGTGCGGGTGACGAGGGGGATCATCATCGACCCCAGTGCCACTCCGCCCGCCAGCGCCGAGAAGTGGCCGATCGGCCTTACCAGAAACTCCCAGGCCGCAATCCCGATGACGATCGACGGAAGTCCGTTCAGCACATCGGAAAGAAAACGCACGGTGGACGCAAGAGGGGTGCTCTTCTTTTCCGCTAGGTAGAGTCCCGCACCGATTCCAATCGGGAGCCCGATTGTGCTGGCTATCCCGATGAGCACCAGCGTTCCCACGATCGCGTTCGCCATTCCACCTCCGGGTTCGCCTACCGGCCCCGGCATATGCGTGAAGAATGAGAGCGAAAGGGAGGATGCGCCCTTCATGATCAGATGGCCGAGAATGAGCACCAGCGGAAGCGTGGCCAGAATGGCGGCGAGATATGTCAGACCTATCATCCCCCCGCTCACGATGTGGCGACTGCGCGCGGTTCTCATTGGGCGCGCCTCCGCGCCACGCTCCACACAAGCCACCGCGCGACGGCATTCACGATTAGAGTGATGACGAATAGAATTGCGCCCACGGCCATCAAGGCCGAGAGGTGCAGGTCATTCGTCGCCTCACTGAACTCGTTGGCGATGAGCGATGCCATTGTGTAACCAGGCGCCAGCAGCGATGCCGAGATCTCAGGTCGGTTACCGATCACCATGGTGACGGCCATGGTTTCTCCGAGAGCACGACCGAGGCCGAGCATTATGCCTCCGATGATGCCCGAGCGCGCGTATGGAATGACGGCATCACGAATCATCTCCCAACGCGTCGCACCGAGCGCGAGCGCGGCTTCCCGCTGCGAGCGCGGGACAGCCATCAGCACTTCGCGCGATACTGCAGAGATGTACGGGAGAGCCATAATCGCGAGTATGATTCCCGCCGCCAACATGCTCGGCCCGTACGCGGGTCCGGAAAAAAACGGCGTCGCGCCCAGATGCAGGGTGTCGCGAAGAAACGGCATGACCGGATCGCGAAGCAGCGGCAGGAGAACGAAAATACCCCACAGCCCATACACTACGCTCGGAATCGCCGCCAGAAGATCGACGAGGAATCCAACGGGCTGGCGCAGCCACGACGGTGAGAATTCAGAGAGGAATATCGCGACGCCAATCGCCAACGGTGTCGCGATAATCAGGGCAACCGCGGAAGAGACAAGAGTCCCGAAAAGTGCTGGTGCGGCGCCGAAGTGTCCTCCTCTTACATCCCAGTCGCTCGTCGTGATTATCGACAGGCCCAGCTTCGCGAAGGCGGGCCACGCGGCGGCGAAAACCGCTATTGCGATCGCGATGACGAGCCCCGGAACGACGATCGCGCAGGCGGCGGTAAGAGCCTCGTAGATCTTATCACCAAACGCCGTCGCGTCGACGCGCAGCTTGCGGCGGTCTTTCTCCAGCCAGTCGACCGGAAGTGAGGTCACTTCGCGCCGGATAGATCGATGGTGGTGAGTCGGGCTTTCACGCTGGAGGCCATCGAGGTGGGCAGTGGGGCGTAGTCGAGAGATGCCGCCTCTGCCTCACCCTGGGTCAGAGCCCAGTTGAGAAAGTCCACCAGCTTCTTGCCTTTCACCGGATCGGTTTGATGCTGGTAGACCAGAATCCAGGTGAAGGACGAGATCGGATATGAATCTGCGCCAGGCGCGTTGACGATCGAGATTCGATAGTCGGTGTTTGCGGGAAGAGCCGCTGCTGCTGCAGCGGCGGCAGCGGTCACTGCAGCAACCGATGGAAGGACTCCCTTACCAGCCTTGTTCGCGACGGCTGCGGTCGGCAGGTTGTTCTGCTTTGCGTACGCAAGCTCGACGTATCCGATCGCGCCCGGCGTCTGCTTCACCTGGCCCGCCACTCCTTCATTTCCCTTCGCGCCGAGCCCGACCGGCCATTTGACCTCTTTCCCCTTGCCGACGCTCGTTGCCCACGCGGGAACAGCAGTGGTCAGATAGTCGGTAAAGATGTAGGTCGTTCCACTCCCGTCGGAACGATGCACGACCAGGATATCCGTACCCGGGAGTGTCACGCCCGGATTGAGCGATTTGATGCGGGTATCGCTCCACTTGGTGACGCGCCCGGAGAAAATGTCGGCAATCGCTTTCGCCGTCAGGTTGAGCGGCGCGCTCAGGCCCGGGACGCTGTAGGTGATTACGACGGCGCCCAACACGGTGGGGATATGCAGTATCGGCCCGCCCTTCGCCTTCGCCAACTCCTCGTCACTCATCGGGCTGTCGGATGCGCCGAAGTCGACTGTGCCCTCAGACAGCTGTCTGATTCCGCCGCCGGATCCGATCGACTGATAGTTGATCTTCACCCCGGTAAGGTTGGCGTACTCCGAGAACCACTTCGAGTAAAGCGGATATGGAAAAGTCGCACCGGCTCCGGTCAGGTCGACGGATCCGCGGGATGAGCTGGACGAGGCTGTGGAGGAGGCCGTACCGGAGTTATTTGCGCCTTCCTTGGCGCACGCGACGGCCAACAACATGAGGGCGGCAAGCTTCAAGGCTCTCACTGGACGGCTCCTGTTTTCATTTTTGGGGGCGACTGCCTAGTGTAGGAAAAATAGAAGCGCCCCCGAGAGGTCACGACATACGTCAGGTAACGACATTGTCACAACCGCCCCGAGGGCGCTCCGAACCCTGATAAGCTGCCCCTAGAAGTTCGCCACCAGGTGCAGGAAGTAGGTCTTGGTTGCCGCGGCAATTGCTCCAGAGTGCGGAGTTACTTCCTGGTAATCAAGCGAAAGCGCCGTCTTCTTGGTGAGATCCCAGGTCAGGCCCCCGATGACGGTATTGATATAGCCATCGGTGTCGGTGTTCGGCTTGAAGCGGTCCCAGCGGGCGATGAGGCCGAGCGGGAAAGTCGACTGATCGTTCATCAGCTGGAACGGCTTGATTGTGGCGAAGCCGGCGATGAGCCGCCCAGTGCTGTCAACTTCAACTCGTGGCAGCGCCACGGTGTTGGCTCCGGTCTCGCTGCCATCCTTCCGTGTGTCCCACTCTCCGCCAAGGGTGAGACGCGGATCGCGAAGCCCCACGAACCCGCCCGATCTCGTTCTCGGCAGCGAAACGCCCACCTGTCCGACCTGACCAGGTCCGCCGGCGGTGAACGCGCTCCCCACTGCACCGACGTAAGTCCACCCGGTAAGCGTAAAGGTTCTGATAAACTTGTTGTCGGCGGCGCTGAACGGCGTCAGTGACACCCTTGCCGCGTAGTCCTTGAAACGATCGGTCTCGCGCGACGTGTAGCCGGGACCGTTCACGATGGTCGCGTAGATCTCCCCGAACTTGTTCGGAAACGAAATCAGCGTCGCGACTCCAGCGTCGGACGATGAGAAGAATCCGGCGCGCTCGACTGGTGTCTGGGAGATCCAGCGAGGCCAGAACTGCTCGACGTGATCGATTACCACGTTGTGCAACAGTCCGGCGCGGGCCAGGCCGTTCCAGCCGGTCGCGCTCTTCAGATAGTCGTACTGAAGGTAGGCGTACTTCGCGCGAATTACCCAGCCCCTGTAGAAGTTGTCGTTTGGCGTCGTGGTCTGCTGGAACACGTCGGCGGTGATGCGGATGCTGGCACGGTCGCCGGCCGGCATCCTGAACGTCAGGTACGCTCGTTCGAGGTCGAACTTGTTCGTAGAATGCGCCGCACCTTTATCGCCCCGGTATTGAAAATTCGCGTACAGTACTCCCGAGAAGTCGACCGGGATCGACACAGTTGCGGGCGGAGGAGGAGGAGCCGGCCTGGTGGTGTCGGTCGGCTGTTGGGCAGAGATCGCCAGGGGTAGAGCCAACGTTCCGAGCGCGGCAATTATGGTTTTCTTCATCGAGCGTCTCCGACGCGTGCGTCAGCGAAGCGGATCGTCTTCAGTCTGCTCTGAAGCTGGGCAACCATGGGAGCAGGAAGCGGAGCGTAATCTAGCGATGCTGCCGCCTTTTCTCCGTCCTTGTAGGCCCAGCGTAGGAAGTTCACGAGCTTCGCGCCCTTGACCCGGTCGGTCTGATTCTGGTACACGAGGATCCAGGTCATCGACGAGATCGGATACGAATCCTTGCCTGGCGCGTTCGCGATCGAAATGCGGTAGTCGGTGTTCTTTGGGAGCTTCATGCTCGCGGCTGCGGCAGTCACCGACGCGATCGAAGGAGTGATGAAGTGTCCAGCGGCGTTGCGAACGTTGGCATAAGGGAGACTGTTCTGCTTTGCGTAAGCGAGCTCGACGTAGCCGATAGACCCGGGCGTCTGCTTTACTTGTCCGGCCACACCTTCGTTGCCCTTTCCGCCAAGGCCGACGGGCCACTTGATCTCCTTGCCCTTGCCGAGCGAGCTCGACCAGGACGGACTCACGGAAGTCAGGTAGTCGCTGAAGATATAGGTCGTCCCGCTGCCATCCGAGCGGTGGACGACGAGAATGTCAGAATTGGGAAGAGCCACCCCGCGGTTCTGTGCGACAATCTGCGCATCATTCCACTTGGTGATCTTCCCGGCAAAAATGTCCGCGATCGCGTCGCCAGTCAGATTGAGCGGGCGGGTGAGACCGGGAATGTTGTAAGTGATGACGACAGCGCCCATCACGGTCGGGAAATGAAGGACCGGTCCGCCCTTGGCGCTGGCGAGCTCCTGGTCACTCATCGGCCCGTCGGAAGCGCCGAAATCGACGGTTTGTTCGGACAGCTGTCTGATGCCACCGCCAGAGCCGATCGACTGATAGTTGATCTTGACGCCCGTGCTCTGGGCGTAATCTGAGAACCACTTCGAATAAATGGGATACGGGAACGTCGCGCCGGCTCCGGTCAGATCCACCGATTGCGATGAAGCAACACCTGAGAGAAGCGCTGTCGCAGAGAGAGCGACAGCAATGCTGCGAACGGTTTTGATCACTTGTGACTCCGTGAGAGGAAGTTTGTCGCGTTACAAACTCTCTCAGGCACGTCACGGATGGTTACACGGGAGGTAAAGGGTTTGTCACGACTGAGCCGCTGCTGCTCCGTCGGGAAAGAAGATTCTAATGGTCGTGCCGACCCCTACGACACTTTCGGCGCTGACGTTACCACCATGAGCCTCAACGAGATGCCTCACGATCGCGAGCCCGAGTCCGGTGCCGCCTGCCTCGCGCGACCGGCCGCTGTCGGCGCGGTAGAAGCGCTCGAAGATTCTCGGCAGGTGCTCGGGAGGAATGCCGCTTCCGGTGTCGTCGACCGCTAATGAGACTCCGCCGCCTTCGCGCTTTGTCTGGATCGAGATTCGGCCGCCTGTGCCTGTATGACGGATCGCGTTCTCGATGAGGTTGAGGAGGATCTGCTCGAGTGCTGTTCGATCCGCATAAATCGTTTCGCCGCCGGGCTCGATCGTCTTGTCGAGCGCAATGCTTTTTTCGTTCGCGGCGGCCGCCACTCGGCCGAATACCTCGGCGGCCACGTCCGTGATGGGTATTGACTCCGGCCGTGGTTTCCAGTGCCCAGTTTCTATCCGCGACAGGTCGAGCAGCTCGTCGACGATGCGCTGCATGCGCTGGGTGTTGTTGAAGATCGTTTTTGCAAATTCGGCGCGCATGTCCGCCGGCACATCCCGATCCTGGAGCGTCTCCGCGAATCCACCGATGATCGTGAGTGGAGTTCGTAGCTCGTGAGAGACGTTGGCCACGAAATCCCTCCTCACCGCCTCGAGTTTCCGAATGGGGGACAGGTCGAAGAGCGCGACCACGGCGCCGCCGCCGACGAGTGGGCGAGCAGTGAGAGAGAGCGTCGTCTCGCCAATCACTACCTCTTCGGGCTCGGTCTCGGTCCCGCTCAGGGCGAGCGATATCGCGTTGCGCAACGTCGCTTCCCGCGGCAGAAAGTCGATGCCGAACGGAATCGGGCGGTGGATTGAAAGGAGGCGGCGCCCCGTGTCGTTGATGCGCACGACTTCATGCGACGGAGAGATCGCCATCACGCCTTCGTTCAGCGTTTCGACGAGCGCGGAGAGGATCGATTGCTCGGCCGTGAGGGCCGACAGCCGCGCTTCGAGCTGTTCCGCCAATCGGTGGACTGCATCCGCGAGATCGCCAACCTCGCCGGGTGCCGCGAGTGCGGGGTGCCGCTTCCGTTCACCGGCGGCAAGCGAGCGGGCAACATCTCGAAGGTCGGTAATCGGCCTGGAGACAGAGCGTGAGAAAAGAGCGGCGAGAATCGCGGCAAGCAGGAAGGAGATGAGCCCCGCCACAAGAACGCCGCTGCGGGCTCTCGCGAAAAGCTCCTCGACCGTTTTTGTCGTCACCGAGACCCGAGCGACGCCACGCGGCGCTTTGACGGCGACGTAAAGTTGTTCTTCACCCGTGGAGGGGCTCATGCGCCGAACCGACCCGATTCCGCTCTTTCGTGCTTCGACTACTTCCGGGCGATTGCTGTGGTTTTCCAGGCCTTGGAGTGCGGGCCCGTCGAATTCCGAGTCACCGACCACCTGTCCGGTCGAGTCGATCAGAGTGATCCTGTGCCCGGTTGCGACGCCTGCCTGATCCGCCAGCGAGTCGGGATCCACCCCCGGTTTCCACTGCGTCGCCAGGAATCTCGCCTCTCCGGCGAGATCCTGAATGGCCTGCTGAGTGATGCTCGAGTGCAGCTGGTTGTCGATGATGACGACAACCGAGACCACCATCACAGCGACGATCGCGAGCGACTGGAGAAGCAGCCGGTGCGCGAGCTTCACGACCGTTCGTTGACGTTTCGAATGCGATAGCCGAAACCGCGCACCGTCTCGATCAGATCGCCGGCTGGGCCAAGCTTGGCGCGGAGACGCTGCACGTGCATGTCCACCGTCCGAGTCTGAATGTCAGGCGCTGCTTCCCAGACGGTCTCCAGCAGCAGATTGCGCGGCTGCACTCTGCCCTTTCGCTCGGCGAGCAGCAGGAGGAGCTTGAACTCCGTAGGAGTAAGATCGATTTCGCGCCCATCCACTGTGACGCGGTGCGCGGTGCTTTCGATCTTCAGGGGTCCGATCTGCTTGACGTCGTCCGAGTCCTCGCGCCCAGCCCTCACCCGCCTGAGAATAGCGCCCACACGCAGCACCAGCTCCTGCGGACTGAACGGCTTTGTCAGATAGTCGTCGGCGCCGAGAGTAAGACCTTTGATGCGGTCGCCTTCTTCCCGGCGGGCAGTGAGCATGAGCACCGCTATGCGAGACGTCGAGCTGTCCGTCCGGAGCTCCTCCATGACCTCGAGTCCCGACAGTCCGGGGAGCATGAGGTCAAGAACGATTATCGATGGCTTGTCACGTCGCGCGGCGGCAAGCCCCTCGTGGCCATTGGTCGCCGTCGACACTGAGTAGCCCGACTTGGCGAGATGGTATGCCACGAGCGCAACGATGTCGGGCTCGTCATCCACGACGAGGACGCGCTCCGTTGCACCGCTAGGTTCAGTCACGTCTGGAAGTTGTCCGATCTCCCGACGCGGCGTCAACTCGCTGTCTGTCACGAACACGTGACAATAACGTTGCACTCCCTCGCCCCGCGGCGCCCCGCTAGCTTTGCAATTCACCATATGAATTGGCCTTCAGAGATGACCTTGCGAGCGTTAAGCACGATACTGTTGCTGACGACGATAGCCTGCGCTCCAGTACAGATCGTTCCGCCAGGGCAGTCGGTTCCTCCAGCGCAGACCATTCCCGTTGGGCAGCCGCAATTCCCGGCCGGAACGCGCTTCCTCCGAATCATTGCGACCAACGACTTCCACGGCGCACTAGAGCCGCGTCCGGACGCGAACGGAGTCCGCCGTGGTGGCGCTGCCTACGTCGCCGCCGCGATCGACCGCGCGCGGACCGAATGCGCTCCACGCTGCGAGACACTGCTGCTCGACGCCGGCGACCTCTTCCAGGGTACCCCCGCTTCCAACCTTTCCTACGGCCGGCCCGTCGTGGAGTACTACAATAGAATGGGCTACGCCGCGGCCGCCCTCGGCAACCACGAGTTCGACTGGGGAACCGACTCGCTCCGCGCCCGTATGCGCCAGGCGAATTTCGAAATTCTCGGCGCCAACGTTCGATACACCGACGGCGGCGACGTAAAATGGATCCCCAATGACACGATCGTGAAGCGCGGTGCCACCCAAATAGGAATCATCGGCGTATCCACCGTCTCGACTCCGACGACGACGCGCGCCGCCAACGTTGTGGGACTGCGCTTCGACGATCCGGCGCCGATCGTGGACAGCATTGGAACCGCGCTCAGAAAACGCGGCGCCAACTTCGTGGTGGTGATCGCTCACGCTGGGGCGAGCTGCGGCCGCGACGGAGCGACGGAATGCAGCGGAGAAATCATCGATCTCGCGCAAAAACTCACGACCAAGGTTGACGCGATTGTGAGCGGGCATACTCACACTCTCGTCAACACGGATATCAAGGGAATTCCGATCGTGCAGGCGCGCTCGAGCGGGCGCGCCATCGACGTCCTCGATCTTCCGATCGGCGAGAATGCCAACCTACCCGTTAGACATCAGGTGCGTGAGATCGCTGTCGATACCATGCAGCCTGTTCCAGCGATTGATTCAATCGTTCGCCGAGCCGTAGAGCGCGTTGCCCCGCTCGTCAATCGTCAGGTCGCGAACATCCCAGTCACTCTCGCGCGTCAGGGTTCCCAGTATCCGCTCGGCAATCTCATCGCGGATGCCCAGCGCTGGGCCGCAAAGGGTGATGTCGCGATCATGAACAACGGCGGAATTCGCACCGAGCTTCGCGCCGGCGACGCAACTTACGGATCGCTGTTCGAGATCCAGCCGTTCGGCAACACGCTGTACTCTCTTACGATGACAGGTTCCCAGCTGCGGGGATTGATCGAAGCGATGCTCGCCCGGAGCTCGATCAACGATCATGTCAGCGGTCTGACGATCAGGTACGATCCATCCAGGCCCAACGGCTCGCGCATCGTCTCGGTGACGACAGCCGGAGCTCCGCTTTCCGAAACGAAGACATACAACGTCATCGTCAATGATTTCCTCGCCACCGGCGGTGAAGGCTACAACGCAGGCGGGCGTGCCACTGCCTCTAAGCCGCTCAACATCGTGGATCTGGACGCGCTCATCGATTATCTCAAGTCGCTGCCCTCCCCGCTCACCGCTCCGACCGAGCTGCGCATTGCGCCCGTTTCGCCATGAGTGAGAAAGTTCGCATCTACATCAATGCCAAAGCGGTGGAGGTCGACGCCGCGGCGACTGCCCTCGAAGCCGTGGAAGCGTGGGACGAACTACAGGCTGCCGCGGTGCGCAGCGGCGAGCGGATGATCACCGACAGCCGCGGGATCGTTACCGCCAACAATACACCCGTGCACAACGGCGCGATTTTTCGCATCGTTCGCGCTCGGCAGACTACCGGCGACGACCCGGACTTCAACCCATTGTAATGCCACTCTCGATTTTCTCGAACATACTCCGCCAGCTTCCCAAGGCGGAGCTGCATTGCCATCTGGACGGCTCGGTCCGGCCCGCAACGCTTCTGGAACTGGCAAGGGAGCATCGGATTCAGATGCCGAAGCATACTCCCGAGGAGCTGGCGGACTTCATGAGAGTGGATGACGCACAGAGCCTCGAGGATTACCTGCGACGCTTCGACGTGACCATCTCCGTCATGCAGAGCGAGGAAGCGCTGGAGCGCATCGCGTACGAGCTGGCCGAGGATGCCGTCGAAGACGGCGTGCGCTACATCGAGGTGAGAAATGCGCCACTCCTGAACGTCGTTCAGGGGATTACACTCGTGCAAGCGGTCGAGGCGCCACTGCGCGGGCTTCGCCGCGCGGAGAAGGATTTTGACATCACGGCGCGGTTCATCATCTGCGGGTTGCGCCAATTCCCGCCCGAGAGCTCACTCGAGATGGCCAGGCTTGCCGTCGAGTTCATGAACGAAGGTGTGGTGGCGTTCGATCTGGCCGGAGGGGAGAAGGGAAATCCGGCGGCGCGCCACTTCGAGGCGTTCAGGTACGCGCGTGAGCACAACCTCGCGGTGACCGTTCACGCTGGCGAGGGAGA
>DATHGO010000016.1:0-17141 GCA_035317585.1 Gemmatimonadaceae bacterium
GTGCAACAGAGACGACGACACGGCGGTGAAAGGGCGAAGCGGGCCGAACGGAGCCGCGCGCGACAGCGTTAGCGATCTCGCCCTCAGCGAGGAGGGGCTGGGCCAGATTCAGATTGGAATGAACCTCGCCGATGCGGTCAATATGGGACTTCTCAATGAGAACCCGACCATGAACAAGGAATGCGACTTCGTTTTCCCGGCCGTCGGCGCGGGCATACCCGAGGGCGTCAGCGTCATGGTGGTCAAGGGCAAGATCGCGCGTATTGACGTCGACACCGGATCTGTCACCACCGAGGACGGCGCGAAGATCGGCGACACCGAAGACCACATCAAGAGCATCTACGGCGACGAGGTGAAGGTCGAGCCGCACAAGTATATCGAGGGTGGGCACTACATGACCGTTGCTGGCGACAGTGCCAGTGCCGGCAAAGCGCTCGTGTTCGAGACCGACGGCAAGCGCGTGACAATGTTCCGCGGCGGGCGCCTTCCCGAGGTAAAGTGGGTAGAAGGCTGTAGCTAGGCGAGCAACGCGGGGCGGTGCCGCGGTACTTGAAAGATCGGAGAATTGAAACGCGTGACGCGGACGTTCCTGACTGCAGAATGGCGCTACCTCGCCATGCTCAACTTCAAGGTCGACCCCGGTGTTCTGAGGCCCCACCTGCCGAAGGGCGTCGAGCTCGACACCCACGGTGGCCGTCACTTCCTGAGCCTCGTCGCCTTCCTCTTCCTGGACACGGACGTATTGGGGCTGCCGGCGTTCTTCCACCGCAACTTCGAGGAAGTGAATCTCCGCTTTTATGTCCGGCGACTAGCCGATAAGGAGTCGCGGGCCGGAGTCGTCTTCATCCGCGAAATGGTCCCGCTCCCACTCGTGGCCGAGCTGGCCAGGCTCACCTACAACGAGCCGTATCGAACGGTCCCAATCGAGCACACCGTTGTTGAAACCGACGGTGAGCTCCAGAGCGTGGAGTATCGGTTCGGAGGACTGCGCGACCGATGCCGTGTCGCTCTCCACGTCAATGGGCCCCCACGAGACATGGAGGTCGGCTCGGAAGAAGAGTTTCTCTCCGAGCGCGGCTGGGGCTACACCAGGCAACGCTCCGGAGCGACGATCGAGTATCGTGTCCAGCACGCGCGGTGGCACGTCTGGCCGAACGCGCTCTGGGAGCTCGAGGGCCCGCTGGGGGAATTCTACGACGAGCCGTTTGCAAGTATACTCAAAGAAACTCCGGCATCCGCATTCATCTCGGATGGATCTCCGGTTGCGGTGCACATGCCGCAGCGAATCGACTAACTGATCAGGATCACCGCGATGACTACCACCGCTACCGAAACCGAGTTGCGCTACCCGATCGGAAAATTCGACTTCGATGCGCCTATCAACGACGCAGACTATCCGAAGCTGATCACCGCGATCGCCGAGGCTCCGGTGGCGCTGCGATCGGCGGTCGCTGGCCTCACCCGTGACCAGCTCGAGACCCGCTATCGGCCCGGCGGCTGGACGGTGAAACAGGTTGTGCATCACGTACCCGACAGCCATCTGAACGCCTACACGCGGTTCAAGCTTGCGCTCACTGAGAACGAGCCGACGATCAAGCCGTATGACGAAGCCGCGTGGGCCGAGCTCCCTGACTCGCGGAAAGTACCCATGGAAGTTTCGCTCGACTTGCTGGACGCGCTCCACCTGCGCTGGGTGGCGCTCCTGCGCTCCATGGATACCGCCGACTTCAATCGCGGATTGCGGCATCCGGAACAGGGCCGGGTACTAACACTCAGGCAGATGCTTGGATTGTACGCGTGGCACGGACGGCATCACGTCGCGCACATAACTTCATTGAAAAAGCGGGAGGGTTGGTGACAGAGCTGGCTACTTTTGGAGCGGGCTGCTTCTGGGGAGTCGAGGTCACGTTCAGAAACGTTCCGGGCGTCAAGGACGCCCTCGTTGGCTATCTCGGCGGCACACTGAAAAACCCCACTTACCGGGATGTCTGCACCGGCCGGACGGGACACGCCGAGGTGGTACAGGTGAAATACGATCCCGCCGAAGTGAGCTATGACAAGCTTCTCGACGTGTTCTGGGAGAATCACGACCCGACGACCCTCAACCGCCAGGGTCCCGATGTGGGTACCCAGTACCGCTCCGCGATCTTTTATCACACGCCTGAGCAGAAGCGCGTGGCCGAGGAGTCGAAGGCTCAGCTCGAGGCGAGCGGTCGGTTCCGCCGCCCGATCGTCACCGAGATCACTGAAGCCACGGCGTTTTATCCGGCCGAGGATTACCACCAGCGGTACCTCGAGAAGAGGGGATTGGCTAGTTGCCACGTTTAGGTCTGAAGTGAACTGCAACTGAGAACTGCCAAGCCGCCCGCTGCCAGCTGAAAGCTACCCGCAACCAGCCTTACGACGTCCTGACGCCACTGGGTGGCGTGATGGCGAAGGCAACTGTCTGTGCCCCGACCTGCGCCCGTAACGTCCCGACGTAGTGAGGCTGGTAGTCGGCAGCTTCAAGCTGGCAGCGGGCAGCCTGTCAGTTCTCAGTTGCAGTTGATCCAAGTGACAAGAGCAGCCAGACTGCGGAGGCACCGCGCTTGCCTCTCTTCCTAGAAAACTCATGGGCGGTTCACGTGAAACGAAAAAACAATTCGCGGCGGACGACCTGGCTCCTCGTTGGAGCGGGTGCCGCAATGGTGGCGGGCAGATTGATGGAGCGCGGACTGAACAGCGGATGGCGCGCCTGGAAGGACGAGGAACCGCCCACCTTCAAGCGAGGCGATAGCTGGTCGCAAGCGTTGGCGTTTACTGCGCTGTCCGCAGCGGCTGTGGCGACCGCGGAATTGGTCGCGCGCCGCGGTGCCCATCTGGGCCTCACTCAGATGACGGGCAAACGCGCACCAGCTGGTCTGTGAAGCACTCGCCCGGATTCCTCAAGATCGTAGAGGATGCCAAATCGCGAGTTCGCGAGATTAGCGTCGATGAAGTGCGGCGGAAGCTCGAGAGCGGCAAGGCGAAGCTCATCGACGTGCGCGAGGACAACGAGTGGGCGGCGGGGCACGCGCGCGGCGCCCAGCACCTGGGGAAAGGCGTGATCGAGCGCGACATCGAGCAGAGCGTTCCCGACAAGAACTCCGAGCTGATTCTCTACTGTGGCGGCGGTTTCCGCTCCGCGTTGGCGACGGACAGCCTGCAGAAAATGGGATATACGAACGTCGCGTCGATGGCAGGCGGCTGGCGTGGGTGGCAGGCGGCGGGCGGTCCGGTCGAGACCGGAAAATGACAGTCGACAGGGCCTGCGCGACCTTTCCGCCACTGCGCTAGGGGCGCAAAGTACTTGACAATACAAAGTAAAGCCGTATCTTGAAGCCGGCCGCACTCTCGGAGAGTGGATCGTGCTTCGTCCGGTGTTAATCGTCACCTCGATTGCCAACGCCGCCGCCGGCGTTGGACTAGCCTCCATGTGGTACAAATTCCGACACGACGATGGGATGCCGATCGTCGTGCTGCTTGTCGCCCTCTCACTTTTCATTCAGGGCATGTTCACGCTCGGCCACCTGCGCGGACTGTGGAAGCGGTGGGGAATCCCGTCCTTCCTGCTCTTCGTGACCGGAGAGTCGGCAGCCGCTCTCGTCGGTGGGGTCGCCATCCTGCATGGCGTGCTCTACAATCTCCAACCAATCAATGGCGACTATGAATTCGGCCCCCTTCTCGCCGCGACGTTCATGACGACGCAGGCGGCGATCGGCCTCGTCTTCGCAGCGCGCAGCTGGGAACTCCCCCTCCGCGGAAATGCGTAGCACTGTGTCGTTGGTGATCACTCCCACTGGAGAACGCTGATGTTGAGACTGCTCGTAATGCTTGCGTCGATCGCAAACTGCGCCGGCGGGTTGGTGCTGATGGCGACCTGGGCAACGATGTGGCAGCGCGTCCCGATCATCGTGCTGTTCATCGGCGCATCGCTTCTCATTCAGGGCGCCTACACGATCCTGTACCTGCGTGGAGATCTCGACCGTTGGGGAAACCTTGCCACGGGCGCGCTGTTCGCCGGCGAAGGACTGGCGGCGTGCGTCGGCGCCGGTGGATTGATTCAGGGCGTCATCCACAACATCAACAACGCCGACATGGAGATGGCGCCCGTGCTGGCCGGTCTGTTGATGCTCGTGCAGGCGGTGTTGGCGCTACTCTACCTTCTCGTCACCGACCGATTGCGACCGCGGGTCAACGGTCGCAGCTCTGCCTGAGCGCTACGGCCTCAGCTCGCCGTGGTCGACGGGCTCGCGCCCTCGACGCATGAACAGGTACTCGTAGAGAAGCGACGCCACCACCGCGCCCGTGATTGGGGCGAACCAATACAGCAGTTGCGCTTCATAAACCCCACTCGCGACCGCCGGGCCGAACGAACGAGCCGGGTTCATCGAAGCACCGGTGAGCGGGCCGATCACAAGTATGTCGGCGGCGACCACGAACCCAATCGCCAGGCCCCCGATCTTGGGACCATTCAGATCCACTGCAGTTCCGAACACGACGAACGCCAGGAAAAACGTCGCGATCGCCTCTAGCAGGAATGCCTGGCCACCCGTGATGTCGAGCGCGATCGCCTGGCCGCCGCCGCGCGTGGCGACGAATACGGCTTCGGGAAAAGTCGCCTTGAGCGCGTAAGCCGCCACCACAGCACCGAGAATCTGTGCCACGATGTACATCGCGGCCATCATCGCCTCGATCCGTCTGGTGGCGAGGATTCCCAGCGTCACCGCCGGATTGAAATGTCCCGAGATGCGCATCAGCGCGCTCACCATGACGCCCAGAATGAGTCCGTGGGCGAGGGCGACCTCGATGAGGCCGGCCTGGCTCTGCGACATGCGCGCCGTCATGATCGCGCCGCTCCCGACGAAGACGAGAGCGAATGTACCGATGAATTCAGCTGCGAAGTGGCGCCACGCGTCCCGCATTTGCTGCCCCCTGCCTCGTGAAGATCGATGGGGCCGCGGCGCGTGAGATCCCTAGATCACCCGGCGCAATACCAGCGCGGCGTTTATTCCCCCGAAGCCGAAGGAATTCGTGAGCATGTGCTCCACGCGTTCCTTCCGCCCGGTTGCTGGCAGAAAGTTAAGATCGCAGGCTTTGTCCGCAACCTGAAGGTTGACGGTCGGCGGCAGCCATTCGCGCTCGATCGCGAGCGCGCAGATGGCGGCCTCGATCGCACCCGAGGCGCCGAGTGCGTGGCCGTAGTAACCCTTGGTGCCACTCATCGGGATCCTGTACGCGCGATCGCCCAACACTTGCTTGATCGCCATCGTCTCCGTCGTATCGTTGAGCGGCGTCGAACTTCCATGCGTGTTGACGTAGCCGATCTCGCCCGCCGAGATGTTGGCGTCCTCGAGCGCCAGGCGCATCGATCGCGCCGCCTGGGAGCCATCGGGGCGCGGAGCCGTCATGTGGTGTGCATCATTCGTCGTGCCGTACCCGGCAACCTCGGCGTAGATCGGCGCGCCCCGTGATTTCGCTCTCTCGTATTCCTCGAGAATGAGGACCGCGGCTCCCTCACCCATCACGAATCCGTCGCGATCCTTGTCGAACGGGCGCGAGGCCATCTCCGGCTCTTCGTTGCGCGTGGACATTGCGCGGATGAGCGCGAACGCTCCATAGCAGAGAGGGGCGAGCGGCGCTTCCGCGCCTCCCGCGATCATCACATCGGCGTACCCGTCGCGTATCTGCCGGAACGCGTCGCCGATCGCGATCGTTCCCGACGCGCAGCTCATGGCGTTGGTGGAGTTCGGGCCCATTACTCCGAGCTCGATCGCAATGTTGCAGCTCGCCGCGCCGCCGAAGACCGCGAGCGCGAGTGTCGCGTCCACCGCGCGCAATCCCTGGGTGAGATAGACAGCGAGTTGGCCTTCCGCGTAGCTGATCCCACCGAGCGCCGTGCCCATGTTGGCTCCGACGCGCTCGCGGTCTTCCTTCGACAGGTCGAGATTCGCATCGGCGAGGGCCATCTGTGCGCCCACCACCGAGAATTGCGCGAACCGGTCGAGCCGCTTCGCGCTCCTGCGGTCGAGGTGGTCGCTCGGAACGAAGTCGTTGATCTCCGCGGCGTTGTGACTGCGGAACTCCGAAGGATCGAAGCGGGTCAGCGACCGAACCGCGGAGCGCTGCCGTTCGAGTCCGGACCAGAAAGGATCGCGGCTGGTTCCGATCGGAGTGATCGGGCCGATGCCTGTTATGACAACTCTGCGTCTGTTCACCTGTCTCCTCTATTCACCAAGCGATTCACTGTTCTTCACCTCGCGTTCGGCGACATCCGCCAATCCCGCCAATGTGCGGGATGCGATTCCGTGCACGAATATCGGACCGATCGCGTACATAGCTGACCACATTCCAACGACTGGTATTCCCGGCCCATCCCAGACGTGCAGGATGCGTACGTGCGTGCCGCCCGCCGCGGGGCTGAAGGTCCACTCTACGTCCATCCCCTTGGTTATACCCCCGACATGCCGAAAACGGATCGACGGGGCTGCCCTGTTCACCGACATCTCCGAGAGCCACCACGTCGGCCAATTGAGCTGCAGCGGACCCTTCGACGTGTCGACGATGTGAAACGGGCGATAGGCTGACATCTCTACCAGCCCGCCACCGTCGGCGCGCCGCTCTCGAAATCGCACGTACCTGTAGTGGGAGAGATACACCGGCCAATTGTCTACCTTGCTTGCTATTTCAAATATCGTTCCGACCGAGGCGCGAACGAGTCGCTCGTCCACCGTCTCCATCGGGCGTCCGAGCGGCATTGGCCCGAGATCGAAGGGACGCGCGAGATCTGTGGTCATCGATGCACTGGCGCCCAGCTCGTCGTAACCCGGAATCCACGGCGGCGATGAGCTACCGGTCTCCGCGCAATCGCCTCGTACACTGTATCCGCCAGCTCAGTGGGTGTGAAACCCCGCAACACGGAGACGACGCCATCGTGTCGGCTAACGGCATGAAATCGCAGGGGAAACGAGACGAGCCACAGTCCCGCCGCCGCGATCCAGCTCCGTCTCAGGTCGCTCACGATCACGCGTAGCCGCGCGACGCGATCCATCTCCCGCAGCAACTCCGACGCCTGTCTGCCCGCGAAGTGATGCAGCACTTGCGAGCACATCACGATGTCTATGCTGTTGTCCGCAAACGGGAGACGCAGCGCGTCGGCGCATACGGCAAAATCGATCGAGCATTGACTGGCGGACGCGAGCTCGATCGCGGAATCGAGGCCGATCGTGGTCAGCTCGATGCCGTTCCGGCGCGCCTCTTCTCTGGCGCGGCACGGAATGTCGCCGAGTCCGGTTCCCACGTCGAGCAGCGTCGCATCGCGGGGAACCATCTTCAGTGCTTCCCTCACCTCGCCCAGCGCCGAGCTGATTCCGCCGAATAGAGCGTTGGCGCGCGCCACGTCGGCGAGCGAGCGCTTGACTATTCCCGGATCGACATCCGGCGAGTCGAGTATCTCGACGCCTCGCTTTCGCCGCGGTGTCAGCATGTCACGCACCTAGTGCTCCAGCTGTGCGTATCCGCCGCGGTAATAGAGGAGCGGCGCTCCGCTCTCGACGCGTGTTGCTTCCACCTCGCCGAGGATGATTGTGTGGTCACCCCCATCGTACAGCGTGAACCGGCGGCATTCGATCACGCCGAGGATGTCGTCGAGAATCGCATATCCGCTCGCTGACCTGGTGAAGCCGATGCCCTCGAACCTGTCGATGTCGATGATCGAAAAGCGGCGAGCGATCTGCTCCTGTTTGGCGGACAGAATGTTGACGGCGAATCCAGGCGCGGTAGTGAGCGCATCGTACACGGAGGCGTTTTTCTCGATGCACACGAGGACGAGCGGCGGCTCCAGGCTCACCGAGCAGAGTGCACTCACGGTCATGCCCTGGTCGGCGCCATCCGCGCCCCTCGTCGTCACGACCGTCACTCCGGAAGGGAATCTGCCGAGTACCGCGCGAAACTCGTCTGGGTTGACGCTCAAGTTTTGAATGCCGGAGAAATGAAGAGAGTGAATAGAAAGCGCGGCCTCAGCACCACCTGCGGAGGAATGAAATCTCCCGCCACGCCGACCAACAGGTCCGCCATGTCCTTGTGCCGCGAAAGAACCTTGGCCGCGTTGTTCATGAAATATGGATAGGCGATGGCCATCCCGACGATTCGCTCGAGCTTCCACTTGCCGCCGAACTGCCGCTTGCGCGCCTTGTCGTATCCGGAAAGAATCCGGCTCTCTTCCTTCGCGTCGCGGCCCAGTGCTTCCACCAGAAAGGGCGCGAGAAGCTCTCCTCCGCGAAGCGCCGCGTAGATGCCTTCGCCAGTAAATGGATCGAAGAAATCCGCGGCGTCGCCCACCAGCGCGGCTCCCGGAGACCATGCGCGGCGCGAGTTGGTCGCGAACGGGCCCGTCGTACGAACCGGCGTGATTCTCTCCGCGCCCACGAACCGCTCGGCGAGGTGCGGTCGCGAGGCAATCCAACGCTCGAAGAATTCAGTCTTGTCGTCGCCGATCTCACGCGCGCGCGACATTGGCACGACGACCGCGACATTCATTTTCCCGTTGCCGACGTCGACTATTCCGAAATAGCCGTCGTAATCCACGTGCATCTCGCCCATATCGGTGACGCCTTGCACCTTCTCATAGTGAGCGACGAGCGCAATGCGACGCGGCCAGATGCGACTCGTTTTTACGAGTCCGAGTCGGCGTCCGACGACTGAGCGCAGACCATCGGCGCCAACGACGTAACGCGCCCTCAGTGTGCGGTGCTGTCCATTGGCCGCGAGAGCGATGACACCATTCACGCGCGCCGATCCATTCCTCGCGACATCCGTCACCCGCATGGATTCCTCGACTCGCGCTCCGGCGGTGCGGGCGCCGCGCAGCACTATGTCGTCGAGTATCGTCCTTCGGATGGCGAGGCCCTTGTCGCGGAATCCGTGGAAGCCGTGATTAGCCGCGAATTCCCCGTTAGCGATCTGGCCGTTCGGGGCACGGATGGTCATCCCCGCCAGATGCGCCGGATTGCTTCTCTCGATTTCATCGAGGACGCGCATGTCCGACAGGATTCTGGACGCCTGCGGGCTAAGATATTCCGCGCAGATCTTGTCGCGTGGAAACTTCGCCCGGTCGAGAACGAGTACATCGACTCCTTCCTGTGCGAGCGCCCACGCCGTGGCGGCCCCGGAAGGTCCGCCGCCGACCACTATTACTTCCGCGTCGAGGTGCTGGCCCACGCTATCCGATCGCGCGCGCGACGCGCTGGAACAATCCCATGTATTGCCAGTGTGGCCGCGGCAGGCGAAGAACGGATGCCGCGCGCGTAAGGTATGGAAGCACCACCGATCTGGAGTCAGCCGAGAACATGAATCGCGGGTGGTCTGCCGCGAACCGCTTGAGCCGCGTGACTGTGGTGTCGAACTGCAGCTCGCTCGAAAAGTAAAACGCCGGATCGAGCAGGGTGCTGTTGGCCGGCACTACGCCCTCGGCGATCGCGATGCGATGCAGGGTCGTGCCGGGATAGATGCGCAAGCCCACTGTGAGATAAACCGCGTCGCCTCTCTCTAGTCTCCACTTCGCAAAGGCGAGAGTCTCTTCGACCGTCTGGCGCGTCTCTCCCGGTCCGCCCACCAGAAAGATCCAGAGTGTCTTGATGCCGTGCTTCTCGACCCGCTCCGCGACTTCGCGCACTTTGGCGACGTTGAAGCCCTTCTCGAGCTTCTCGAGAACAGGGTCGCTGGCGCTCTCGGCGGTTATCCCGAGGGAACGAAAACCGGCGGCCTTCATCGCGCCCAACAGCTCGAACGATGCTGTGGCAGGAGTGAAGTTTGTGGTGTCGAGCTGAACGCCGAGCTTCCGGCGGGTAATCGCCTCGCAAACCTGCTGCGCATGCCCGGGCGGGGAATTGAATGTGGAGTCGACGAAGTCGAAGTGACGAACACCCGCTCTCACTTTCAGCTCTTCGATCTCGTCGGCGACGAGCTCCGGATCGCGCGTGCGATATCCCCAACCCTCGACATTCCGGTAAGTGCAATAGACGCACTTGTACACGCAACCGCGCTTTGTCTGGATCGGAATCGTCGCGCCGTGTCGCTGGTAGCGCGCGAGATCTATCCAGCGATGCAGCGCGGGCCGAGGAAGTGAGTCGAGATCAGCGTCTTCGCCGGGGGGAGTGAACACGACTCTGCCGTCCCGGTCGCGGACGAGTCCGGGCATCGTCTCGATCGGCGCGCCTGAGCAGAGGGCATCGACCAGGGCAACGCTCGCCCTTTCGCCGTCTCCGGCGACGGCGTAGTCGACGGCCAGATCCCGAAACAGCGCTTCAGGAGCTACTCCGAATGCAGCGCCGCCCGCGATGACTTTCGCCGCGGGCGCGGCCGCCCGCAGCGCGAGCAGCACGTCGCGCGCTTCCGGGGTGTAGTGCCGGAGGGCGATCGCATCGCTATTGTCGATGTTTCGAACAGAGACGCCGATGACATCCGGCCGGAAAGCGCGAGCCGCGGCGCGAGCGCTCGCCACCGGGTCCTTCACAAAGCAGAGGTCGAGGAATCGCACGCGATGCCCGGCGGCGTCGAGCGCCGACGCAACGCACGCCAGCCCGTTGGGCACGACGGGATACGGTTGCCGCTCGCGATTAGTGCTCACGAGCAGCACCCGCGCTCCATCGTTGGTGGTCATTTCAGCGTTTGATCTCATCATTACCGCGCGAGTGCTTGCACGCTCAGGACAGAAGTAAAGCTACCAAGGCTCCCACAGTGGAGCAGGCGGCGTTGACCGCATCGTTGTCGAACCCCGCCAGACCGCCCGCATGTCGCGTCGGCGTGCCGCAGCTGTGTACGAGCCGCTCCGTGGCGGTCGCGCATGGCTCGCACCAGCGGCGCGATTGGAGCGTTGCTCCAAGGAGTGAATCTGCCAGAGCGCCGGCCGCTCCACCCAGTGCCACGGCGGCGAACGCAACCGGCCAGTTGGCTAGCAACGCTACAGCGCCGATGAACAGCGCACCGCCAACCCCTGCCGCGGTGCCGACCGGCGTGATGCCTCCCGAGGTCCCTGGTGCAACCCTCCTGCCCGAGATTATCGAAATTGGATCGCCCCCCAGGAGCGTGCCGACTTCGGTTGCCCACGTGTCGGCGGTAGATGCGGCGAGGGCGCCGGCTCCCATTGCATACCAGGTGGGTGAGGGGGCGAGGAGAGACCCGAGCGCCGTCAGCGCGAACACACCGCCGTTCGCGATCACCTGACGGGCATCTCGCTCGTCGCCTTTCTCGACTATCGAGCCCACTCGCTCGGCTTTTTTCCGCTCACCGAGCCTGGAAAAGGCGCTGGCCGAGACGAACAGCGACAAGAGCAGCACACCCCAGCTCCATCCGGCCGCGATCGAGATCGTTCCAATCGCTGCACCAGCGATCGCTCCGCTCGTCGCCAGCGTGCGCGTTCCACGCGCCGCGAGCGCAACGAATGCGGAAAGCACGGCGCCAATCAGCGCGCGAGCAAGCACCTCAGTCAGCTGTTACGACCCCTTTTTTGATTTTGAGCCAGCGGCGACTTCAGGGTTTCCTGCTTGAAGGCGATTCGAGCGGCGGTTAGCTTGCGCTCTCCGCCTACCAACTAAATGCCCGGCACTGTCAACGCCATAATCCCGCTCAGTCTCCTCGAAGCAGTGCGCTCGGTCGACATTCCGGAAGGAGACGACATCGACGTCGAATATGTGCAGGAGCATCGCAACAAGCGACTCGGCCTGAGCGACACGGTGATCGCGCAGATCCGGCGCTACAAAGAGGCGCTCAAGCGCAATCAGTCGATCGCGATCGACGAAGCCAGCGGCATCGCCAAGCTGATCGGGCGGAGGCCCGACGCGGAGGGGATCTTCACCCGCGCCGGTGGCATCCTGGCCAATCGCATGTACCAGATGATCTCCGCCACCAGGCGACAGATCATCCACCTGCTGCCCGGATTTCTCGCGCGACCGCTCGCGTACCGCCAGGTGAAGAAGGCGGGGAACAAGTACCTCGGGGCTTCGGTGCGGCGAGTTGGGTCGTCGATCGTCGTTGGCATCAAGGAATCGGTGACGTTTCAGTCGGCGCCGAAGGGCATTGGATGTCTCTACTACGAGTCCGCGCTGCGCGAGATGCTGAGGCTGCTCGTGAATGGCGGCGGGATGATCGATCACGTGCACTGCCGCGAGCGGGGCGAAGACATCTGCGAGTGGCGCGCGGAATGGCGCGCGGTGAAAACCTCCCAGTAGGCGCTCGCGGTGCTGCAGCCTGAATCTCTTCCCGCGCTGCAGTCCGCGCTCGATCGAGCCGGACTCGATGGCTGGCTCCTCTACGATTTTCATGGTCTGAATCCCGTGGCGGTGGGCATGCTCGACCTGCCGGGCATGACGACGCGGAGATTTTTCGTCTACATCCCGCGCACGGGGCCACCAGTCGCGATCACGCACGCGATCGAGCAGGGGCCGTGGGGCGGATGGCCCGCCAAATGGCGGAAAGAGAAGTACAGCAGCTGGCGTCTTCTCGAATCGCTGCTCGGCGAGCTGGTGAAGGGTAAGCGGATCGCAATGGAATATTCGCCGGGTGACGCCGTTCCATATCTCGATCGGATTCCGGCGGGTGTGCTCGAGATGGTGAGGAACGCCGGCGCGACGGTCGTTTCATCCGCGGATCTCGTCTCCAGGTTCTACGCGGTGTGGAGCGATGACCAACGCGCCTCCCATGAACGGGCGGCGCGCGCCGTGGCGACGATCGGGCAGCAGGCGATTCGGCTCGCGGGTAGCCGCGCCGACAGCGCGTCACCGCTCACCGAATACGCCCTCCAGAACTGGATCAAGGAGAGATTCGAGGCCGGGGGGCTGGAGACCGATCACGGTCCGATCGTCGCGATCGGTCCGAACGCCGCGAATCCCCATTACGAACCGGTTGCCGAGAAATCCGCCACGATCAATCGCGGCGACATCCTGTTGGTGGATCTGTGGGCGCGCGAGAAGAACGGGGTCTTCGCCGACCAGACATGGATGGGATCACTCGGCCCGCCGAGCGAACGCGACAAGACCATCTGGCTCGCCGTGCGGGACGGGCGCGACGCGGCGATCTCGCTGCTCCAGCAGAGAATCAGCGCGCATGAGCCAGTGCGTGGTGGCGAGGTTGATGACGCCGCTCGCGAGGTAATCACCAGGCGCGGCTACGGCGAATTCTTCATTCACCGCACTGGTCACTCGATCGACCCGCGTGACTTGCACGGCTCCGGACCGCACATCGACAACCTCGAAACCCGGGAGGAGCGTGCTCTCATTCCGGGCGTCGGCTTCTCGATCGAGCCGGGAATCTATCTCGCCGGAGATGTCGGAATGCGCAGCGAGGTCAACGGCTTTATCGGCGCAGACAAGGTTCTTATCACGCCCTCCGACTATCAGAAAGATCTGCTGGTGGTCTAGTTGCCGATTGAGGTCCACACGGCCGGATCCTCGAGTCCGAGTCGCCACAGGGCAAAAGTAGTGACACCAAGTTCTCTCGCTTCGCGGACGAGCGTCTCGAGGAGCACGTGGTCACTCACCCAGATCTCCCAGCCTTCGGGCGAGACCGCGTGCAATGTGCCGGATGCGTGGTCGCGCGTGAGGGGCGTGTTGGTCATCGTCGTAAGTCGTCGCGCGTCGTCGTAGCTGATGATCTCCGTTTCGGCACTCCTGCGCCACCGGTAGCCGTACAGGGGAAATGCCGCGACGATCCTCGCGGCTCCGACTTCCGCCACGCGCGTGCCGAGGTTGCGCGTGACCCATTCGACAGCGGCAATCGGTCCAGGTGGCGAGGTCGCCCAGTGCTGGTCGTAGAGCACCGGCATGATGAGATCCGCGGACTGCAGCAGTAGCGCGGCCGGATAAGCGGCTGTGTCGCCCGCTGGAACCGCGATAACGACCGTGGAAACGCCGTGGGCCCGTACGGAATCGGCCACCGCTTTCGTGACGGTAAGCAGCCGATCGAGGTCGCGCGGTGTCATTCCCTCGAAGTCGATCACCACGCTGTGGTAACCGCCTGAGTCGACAAGAGACGCGATGGCCCCCGCCGTCATTGCCGACACCTGCTCGTTGTCCCCCAGGCCACGGATTATCTCAGGATGAAAACGACTCCCGAAATACGTCGTGATAAGCGCCATCGCGCGCGGCGCTACGACCGGCTGCTTCCCCATGCTGTCCGGATACGCTTGTACGGGGCGAAAACTCGTTGTGTCGAGCGCAATCCAGCCCGTGATGACTCGCGCGAGGCTCGGGCCGTGCGCCTCGACGGATGCATCGCTACGCGGGTCCCATGGTCCGGTGAAGCCCCAGTACTCCGGCTGGACGCGCGGCTGCGAAGGAAGATGCGCGCAAGCGGTGATGAAGAGCGCGAGCGCAACATGGCGCCATCCAAACGCGTTCGAGTGTGCGAAGCTCCTAAGATTCAGGCGCACCGCAAACGCGTTCGAGCGTGCGAAGCTCCTTGTGTCGAAGCGGTCGACGCGACAAACTCCGGCCCCATGAAACATCTCTCAACCTACTTTGCGGTTGTCGCGCTCGCACCCGCCGTGCTCGGAGCGCAGGGGACCGCCGATCTCGTTCTCACCAATGGACGGATCTACACTGTCGACAACGCGCGGCCCGCGGCTTCAGCACTCGCGGTTCGCGGCGGACGCGTTCTCTTCGTCGGATCCGATGCCGAGGCAAAGGTGCTTGCCGGTCCGTCTACCCAGGTCATCGATCTGAACGGCGCCACGGTGGTTCCTGGAATTGTAGACGCCCACGCCCACCTGCTCGGGCTCGGGAACATGCTGCAGCGCGTAAATCTCGCGGGATCGACATCGTATGACGAAGTGATCGCTCGCGTCAAAGCGTGGGCAAAGGATGTACGCCCGGGCGAATGGATTCAGGGCAGGGGGTGGGACCAGAACCGATGGCCCACCAAGCAGTTTCCTACCCACGAGGTACTCTCTCGCGCTTTCCCGAATAATCCGGTCGTGCTTGGGCGCATCGACGGGCACGCTCTCCTCGCGAATGCGAGGGCGATGGAGCTGGCGCACGTCACCGCGGCGACTGCAGATCCCTCGGGCGGGAGAGTCGTAAGGCTTCCGACGGGCGCGCCATCGGGCGTGTTCGTCGACAACGCAATGAGCCTGATCAATCGCGCAATCCCCGCCGCGACCCGTGCTGACACTCGAAAAGCGATCCTCGCCGCGATCGCAGAGGCAAATCGCTGGGGACTGACGGGGATCCACGACCCCGGAGAGGACGCGGAGACGATCGGCATCTACGAGGAGCTCGCGAAGGCCGGGAGCTACAACCTGCGCAACTACGTGATGCTGAGCGATCCGGGCGAGCCCGGGTCCGCCGCGACGCTCAGCAACCCGTACATCCAGCGCGGTCCGCAGAGCGCACTTTACGATGGACATCTCTGGATTCGAGCCATCAAGCTCTACGCCGACGGTGCCCTCGGTTCGCGCGGTGCCGCGTTGCTCGCGCCGTACAGCGACGAGCCGGGCAACTCCGGACTGCTCGTCTCCAGGCCTGAGCACATCCGGGCATGGGCCGAGACCGCGCTGCGTCTCGGCTTCCAGGTGAACGTCCACGCGATCGGGGATCGCGGCAATCGCATCGTCCTCGATGCCTTCGACTCGGCGCTGAAAAAGATTCCGAAAGCCGATCATCGCTTTCGGATCGAGCACGCGCAGGTGCTGAGCCCGGAGGATATCCCGCGCTTCGCGAAGCTCGGAGTGATCCCGTCGATGCAGGCGACGCATCAGACGAGCGACATGCGCTGGGCCGAAGCTCGCGTCGGGCCGCAGCGAATTCGCGGGGCGTACGCGTGGAGATCGCTGCTCAATACTGGCGTGGTGATTCCGAACGGGACCGACTTCCCCGTGGAGGATGTAAACCCCCTTCTCACCTTTCACGCGGCAGTAACGCGGCAGGATCCTACGAACTGGCCAACGGGAGGCTGGTATCCTGAACAGAAGATGACGCGCGAAGAAGCTCTTCAGTCCATGACGATCTGGCCAGCCTACGCCGGTTTCCAGGAATCGATCCTTGGCTCACTCACGCCCGGCAAATACGCCGATTTCGTTGTCCTGGACCGGGACATCATGCACGTGCCCGACACCGAAATCCTCGGCACCCGAGTAATTTCCACCTGGATCGGAGGAAAGCGCGTGTACGAGGCGAAGTAAGCGACGGGTCATGAGGAATGGAACCTCCGGAGCTTTCGACGGCACATCGCTTGCCCTTTCATCAAGCGAACTTCCACTTCTGCTCCACATCAAAATGCTCCGCCGGTTTTTCGGCTTTTCAATAATTTCGCTCGTGGCGCTGGCGTGCTCGCGCGACGAGACCGCCTCGGCGCATGCCCGAAAGGGACCGCGCTCTCCTGACGACGGCGTCGCTCCGAGGCCGGCGGTCATCGCTCCTGCGACACAACCTTATAGGATCGTTCCCGTTGCCGCCGGCGGTACGATCGCGGGAAGCGTCGACTTCGAAGGAACGGCTCCCGTGGCCGATGTCATCCGCCCGTCGGTCGATCAAAAGGTGTGCGGCAACTCGATCGTGGAGAAGAAAGTAGCGCTCGCCGGCACGCGCGTCGGGAGCGCCATCGTCTGGCTGACTGATATCCGTAGCGGCAAGGCATTCTCGCTCCAGCGCCGCTTCGACCTGACAAACGACAGCTGCACGCTCGATCCGTTCGTCCAGGTGATACCGACCAACGGTACTCTCAATGTCGGCAACGATGACCGGGTGCTGCAAACCAACCGATTCATCAACGTGGGCACGGGGCAAATCGTTGCTGTGGCGCCGTTCAATGATGATGGAGAGGTAGTCCCAGTCGATCAGTTCAAGGAAGCGGCCGAGATCGAGGTGGTGTCGGAGCAACATCCATGGACCCACGCCTGGATGGCCGTACTCGATCACCCGTACTACGCGCAGACTGCAGCGAACGGGACATTCAGTATCGATGGTGTTCCGCCCGGCAGATACCGCATTCGAGCCTGGCATCCCAGTCTCGGCTATGCGGACGACAGCGTGACTGTCGGGGCGGGGCAGCAGGCGTACGTCTCTTTCCGGATTCGTCGGGCGGTGCCCGCTGTTCCCACTCCGCCGGCGCCAGAGAGCGTGCGTCCCGCC
>DATHGO010000017.1:0-4132 GCA_035317585.1 Gemmatimonadaceae bacterium
ATTCAGTCATCACGCTCCGTTTTGGTGGGGCAGCACGCTGATGATCACGATCGAGGGCGCTGGACTCGCGATTCTGGTCGTGACCTACTTCTACGTCCGGCAGAACTTCGATGTCTGGCCGCCATCGGGTACGCTGGTCCCCGACCTGGGAGCTTCGACGCTCGACGTCGCGATACTCGTCGTGAGCGTTCTCCCGATGTGGTACGTGGCGAAGCTCGGGCAGAGGCATGACCGGTCGAGGCTGATCGGAGCCGGTCTGCTGCTGTGCGTCCTGCTCGGGATGGTTGCAGCAGTGCTCCGCGTCCTCGAATTCAAGGGTGTTCACACGCGCTGGGACACGAATGCCTATGGCGCGATCGTCTGGTCGATCCTCGCCGTCCATTTCGCGCACATAATCGCTGCCACGCTGGAGACGCTCGTCATTGCGATCCTTGTGCTAGCCGGACCGGTGGAAGGGCGGCATTTCGGCGACATCGCGGCGAACGCCGTGTACTGGTATTTCGTCGCTCTCTCCTGGGTTGGGCTGTACACGATCGTGTTCCTGACGCCACGGTTCCTTCGGTGAAGTCACTCAAGGCCTGGCCGCGGCGAGCAGGCTCAGGCCGACATAGATCGAGCGCTGCGAGCCCGGCTCGTAGAATTTCCCGCCAGCCGCGTTCACGCTGACGGATGAGATGTAACGCGTATTGAACAGGTTCTGCGCGCCAAATGTGAGCTCCGCGCCCGACCCGTTCCAAAACGCACTCGAAACGATTCTCGCGTTAAAGATCCCGTAGCCGGGGGCGCTCTCGGAGTTCGCATCGTTGACGAACATTCTGTCTGCCAGCGTCGTTTCGGTGACGAGCGTCGCGATCGAGCTGTGCAAGGCGGCGCTTGCCTGGAGTGTTTGCCGCGGGATACCCGGGATCCGGTTTCCGGCATAGTGCGACGTGTCCACGGTGAAATCGACGAAACGATAATTCGCGTAGCTGTAAGCTCCGCCCAAATCGAGCTGCTTGATCGCGACTCCGAGGCCGAGCTCGACGCCCCGGCGCGATGTGCGGCCGGCGTTCTGGAAGTATCGCCGGCCACCGCTAGCGGGGATGTCAAATGGAATCAGCTCGTCGCGAACCCCGGTCGCGAACAGTGCAGCGTTGTACTGCAGCCCGCTCTCTCCCACGCCCTTCACTCCGACTTCGTAGGTGGTCGAGCGCTGTGGCTTCAGGTCGCGATTGATCCCGGCCGCGCCATTCGGCTGATTCCCGAGCTCGGTTGCGGTAGGAGTCTCGAACGCCGATGAGATGTTCGCGTAAGCGCTATGTGATTCAGAGAGCCGGGCGAGGATGCCCACCATGGGACTCACCGCGTCGAGATTTCTCCGACCCGAGTCATCGGGGTTCGTCGCGTTGATCAACCTGTCCTTGACCCGAAACCGTACGGCATCAGCCCGGGCCGACGCGGTGAAGGTGTATATCTTTCCCAAGTCAAGCTCGTCGCGGACATACGATCCAACGGAGGAAACAAGCTCCCGCTGATTCAGTGTCACCGTTCCGCGTTCGTCACCCACGGTTGGGCATGCAAGTGTAGGAACAGGCACAATTGGTTGGGGAGCGTTGTTGCAGTTCGTAAAATTCCGTCGCAGATCGTTCTGCAGCTGGAGCTCCGTCCCCGCGGTGAGCCTTTGCTCGGCGCCGAGCACCGTGACTGGAACCGTGGCCCGCAGATTTCCCCCCGACACGGTGCGGTCGACATCAACGATCGCGAACGTCAGCGGATTGTCGAGCGCCCGTGTCCCGGTGTAGGCCGATGCCTCGATCTCGCCGCGCGAGCCGCTGCGTCGCGCCGTCAATCCAAACTGTGACTGTTTCACGGCTTTGCGGGCGCGTTTGGTCACCGACAGCAGATCGGCCAAGTGCGGATTCGCTTCGAACTGCGCCCGCGTAACGGCCCCGGGATTCTGTGCCACCGGCGTGTTCACGCCGAGCCAATCGAGAGCGTACGATCCTCCGCCATTGTCGTAGGAGATGCGCGAAAAGCCGTTCGTCATTCTCTGACGCGAATAGTCGCGGTAACCGTCACTCTCGGTTCGCGCGACGTTGGCCTGATATCCAAATCCTCCGGTCGTACCCCCGGTCTTCGCAACGAGACGGCGGGCGCCAAACCCTCCATTCCACATTCGAAGCGCGCCCGAGACCGGGATCGGAGGCGGCTCGCTGGTCCTGATGTCGACGACACCGCCGCCGGCATTTCCATAGAGCGAGGAAGCACTCCCGCGCATTACTTCAACGCGGCCTACCGACTCCAGGTCGAGGTAGTCAACGGGCGTCTGGCCGTCGGGAAGCGTGAGTGGAATTCCATCACGGAGCACCCGAATGCCGCGGACCCCGAACGCGGAGCGCGCGCCGAATCCGCGAATGGAGATGCGCGGATCCTGCGACGGATTGTTTCGATTTGAGACGGAGAGCCCCGGAATCAGCCACAGAGTCTCGTCCAACGAGAGATGGCGCTGACCGGGCCTCAGAGAATCCGGAATTTGAACTGTGACCGCGAAAGGAAGCTCGAGGGGTGATCTGTGCGCTCCTCGTCCGACTTCCACGACTACCGGTTCGAGCCGCGTCACTGTCGTATCCTGAGCGTGCGCTTCGGCCGCGAGCGTTGCGATCGCGATCATCGCCGCCGCCACAATGCGGGAATTCCCCGAGTTCATGCTCCTATATACAGGACGGCGCGCTCGCGCTCAACCAGACTGCGCACCCGCGTTCAACCGGACACCTCAGCCTTCGTCCAGGACCTTCCTCACGATTTGGAGCAGGGATTCCGACGTGAAAGGTTTTTGCAAGAAACTCTTCGAGGGCTCCATGAATCCGCGCCTGATAATGTCGTCATCGGTGTAGCCGGACATATAAAGCGATTTCATCGTGGGACGAATCCCCGACAGGCGCTCGACGAGGCCCCGGCCATTCATGCCTGGCATCACGATGTCGGTAAGCACCAGGTCGATCTTCCCGTGTTCCTTCGTCGCGATGTCCATTGCCTCGCGTCCGTGCTGCGCGGAAAGAACGCGGTATCCCTGCTTCTCCAGAATTCTCGACGTGAGACCCCGCACGGCCGCTTCGTCTTCTACGAGCAGAATCGTCTCCGATCCTCGCGCTGCGTGCTTCGATGCGGGGTTGTATTCCGAGGGCTGAAAAGCCGCCGCGGCGCTCACTTCCGGGAAATAGAGCTTGAGCGAGGTTCCCAGCCCCGGCTCACTGTAAATCCAGACATACCCGCCCGACTGCTTGACGATGCCATATACGGTTGCGAGGCCGAGTCCCGTCCCCTTTCCGGGGTCCTTGGTCGTGAAGAACGGATCGAAGGCATGCTCCCGAGTGTCAACGCTCATTCCGACGCCGGTGTCTGCTACCGCGAGCATGACGTATCGTCCAGGCATGACTGGCGCGTGCTCGCTGGTGTATGTCTCGTCGAGCTCGACGTTCCGGGTCTCGATGCTGATGGTGCCGCCCTGAGGCATGGCATCGCGAGCGTTCACCACCAGATTGACGAGGATCTGCTCGAGCTGACCTGGATCAGCGACGACGTAGCCGCGCGCCCCGCAACTCGACGTGATGATGACGTCTTCGCCTATCAGACGGCGAAGCATGGGCTCGACCGTCGCCACCACGCTGTTCATGTCGAGCACTCTGGGCTGGAGAATCTGCTTCCGGCTGAATGCCAGCAGCTGCTTCGTAAGGGAGGACGCGCGCTCCGCCGCGCTCCTTATTTGTTTGACATCCTCGCTGCGCGGATCCGAAGGGTCGAACCCATCCATGATGATTTCGGTATTCAGCCTGATCACCGTCAGGAGGTTGTTGAAATCGTGGGCGATTCCTCCCGCCAGCCGGCCTACGGCATCCATCTTCTGCGACTGGCGGAATTGCTCCTCGAGGTTGCGGCGCTCGGTGAGATCGATCGAGACGCGAACATATCCGACCACAGTTCCCCGTTCGTCGCGGACTGGAGCAGTGGTGAGAAGCGCGGGGAATGCCTTGCCCGATTTCCCCTGCACGAGATACTCGCCCGTCCAGCTTTCTCCCGCTTCTCCGCGCTGACCGATCTCTCCGCCGTGATCGCGCAGGAACGGGGCCGGCGTCAACTCCTGGATCGATCTTCC
>DATHGO010000018.1:0-4862 GCA_035317585.1 Gemmatimonadaceae bacterium
CTGCACGGCGGCGATGACCGTGCTACCGTCGACGGGAACGTACGACGGAGTATTCCGGTGAGGATCATCGGCGGCAACGGCACCAACACCTTCGTCGATCAGTCGACGGTCGGAGGCAAAAGGAATCCGACGCGGTTCTACGATGCCGGAGCAGTACAGGACGTGAAGTACGCGAAGGACACCGTCGACGAGAAGATCAACATCGACAACGCGTTCAACCATTCCTTCAATCGCCGGCCGTGGGTGCGCGCTTACGGCGAGCTGATACCTCCCTTGACGGACAATGGCACCAAGGTTCGTCCCGTCTTGGGGCTGCACTCACAGCGCGGTCTCGGGCCTTATCCGGTGGTCGGCCTGGCCCGGTATTCATACGGATTCCGCAAGGTTCCGTATTCGAGTTTGGCGGAGGCGGATGTCGCGTTTTCGGCGGCGAGCACTCGCTTCCGGGTTCGCAGCAACCTGGATAAGCGATTCGAAGGATCCGACGTGCACACTCCAGTCACGGCCCACATGTCACAGTTCGAGGTCGTGCAGTTCCACGGTTTCGGTAACGACGTTCCGGATCTGCGCGGGCGACTCTACGACGTCAGGCAGCGGCAGTGGGATCTGAATCCCGGGATCGGCAAATCGTTCAGCCCCGTCAGCGACGTCTCCATAGGCCCGGTCGTTCGGTACACGTCGACCGATAGCCTCGCCAATCGGTTCATCGCGCAGCAGCACCCGTACGGCTTCGCGAAATTCGGGCAGGCGGGTCTGCGGCTAAAGGTCCACCTCGATAGTCGCTACGTCCCGGACACCCTGAAACCGCGTTTTGTCTTCGACGTCGTGGGAGCGGGATATCCGGCAATGTGGGACGTCGTTAACCACTATGAATCGGTCGACGGCTGGGCAGCCGCGTTTTTCACGCTGCCGGTTCCCAAGAAACCAGTACTCGCATTCCGCGCGGGCGGAAAGAAGCTGTGGGGCAGCTATCCCTATTTCGACGCGGCATTTCTGGGCGGATCAGAGACGTTCAGGACGGAAGAGCGACAGCGATACGTCGGCGATGCCTCGGCGTATGGAACCGCCGAACTGCGGGTGCCGATCGCCAAATTTCCGTTCATCCTTCCGCTCGATGTCGGAGCGCTCGGTTTCACTGACGTCGGGCGAGTTTATGTGAACGGCAATTCACCCGGTGGCTGGCACACGGCTTCGGGCGCGGGCTTGTGGTTTGGATACCTCAACCCTGGCCTGAACTTCAACATTCTGTACACGAATAGCAGCACGGGTCATATCAAAACCACCATCGGATTTGCATTCTGATGTGAGGGCGGTTTGATCGGATCGCGGGAGTTCCTGCCGTCCCGCGCGCGCCAGCGAAGTAGCTATCATCGATGGCGAACCGATCGTTTCACGCGTGGAGCTCCGCGGCTGGTGTGGTTCCTTGCATTGCCGGGACTCGTGCTTTGTTGCACGCAAGACAAAAACCCGACTCCGACGCCGCCGGGCGCGCCTCCAAAGGAGCTCGTCCTCGCTGGAGCGCCCGTGATGATCGGTGCGGGCGACATCGCGGTTTGCGGGACTAGCGGAGACGAGGCAACGGGAAGGATCGTCGACAGCGTGCTCGCGGCCGACAGCATCGCCAAGGTTCGGAGCGAAGTCTTCACGCTCGGCGACAACGCCTATCCATCGGGCTCCGGCGGAGTGGACAACGACTTTCCGCGCTGTTTTTCTCCGTCGTGGGGCAGAAGGCGCATCATGAACGTCATTCATCCTGCTCCCGGGAATCACGATTACGACAGCGGCAACGGCGCGCCGTACTTCACCTATTTCGGGAATCGCGCGGGGCCACCGGGCAAAGGCTACTACAGCTACGACGTCGGCGATTGGCACGTGATTTCGCTCAACAGCGAGCTCTATTTCGAGGCCGGGGATTCCACACGAGCAAAAGCCCAGGAGGACTGGCTCCGGCGTGATCTCACGGATCACCATGTACTCTGCACGTTCGCGTATTTTCACCGGCCGCTTTTCAGCTCCGGGACGTACGGCGCCACGCACGAGGTGCAGAGTCTTTGGAGCATTCTCTACGACGCCGGCGTGGATCTCGTTCTCAACGGGCACGAGCATGATTACGAGCGATTTCTCCCGCAGACACCGGCGGGCGTGGTCGACTCCGCGAAGGGGATCGAGCAGATCATCGCCGGCACTGGTGGAGGAGAGCTCCGCAAAATGCACTCTCCCTTCGCCCGCAATTCAGACTTCCAGATCCACGGGCACTTCGGCGTACTGAAGTTGATGCTCGGCTCCGGCGAGTATAGCCACGCATTCATCGACGCGAACGGCAGAGTCTGGGATCCGGGTGCTCGAAGATGTCATTGAGTCCGAGGGTTTCATTTCCCGGTACGATGCGTCTACTTTGAAACATGGCCGGATCCACGAATCCTCACCTGACTCTCAGCACCGGTGCTCCCGCGCCGGGAGCCGATGCGGACATCCGTATCTCCGCTATCGACATCGGGTCAAATTCGATTCGGCAGACGATTGCTGATGTCTCGCCCACTGGAACGATCCGCGTAGTCGACGAAATGAAGGCGGCTCCGAGACTGGGGGCGGGGCTTTACAAGAGAGGGGCGCTAAGCGAGGTCGCCATTCAAAACGCGCTGAGCACACTCACCAGGATGGCGACCCTCGCCAACCAGCTTGGTGTGAAGCGCACGGAGGTCGTCGCAACCAGCGCAGTGCGCGACGCTTCCAATCGCGAGGATTTCCTCAAGCTCGTGCGGGCGGAAACCGGTCTCAAGGTCAGAGTCCTGCGCGGCGAGGACGAAGCCCGCCTCAGCTTTCGCAGCGCGCTCGCGCATTTTGATCTTGGGGTAGGTCGTGCCGTCGTCATGGATATCGGAGGTGGCTCGCTCGAGCTGGCGCTCAGCGCGGATGGCCTGGTCGATCGACTCATTTCGCTGCCTTTGGGAGCGGTCAGCGTGACTGAGCGCTATCTCGGCGCCGGGAAGAAAGGCATGCGCAAGCTGAGAAAGCACGTCTGGCTCGAGCTGCGCCGTCACCTTTCGGCACGTCACTGGCACGCAACGCGGATCTTTTGCTCGGGAGGCACGTTCACCAGCCTCGCATCGATCTACCTGGCCCGCATCGGAATGGAAAGCGCCAAGACAGTTCACGGAACTGTCATTCCGCGGATCGAGCTCGAGCACATCGTGGACATGCTTCGGAACATGTCGCTTGCCGAGCGGCAGGGCGTTCCGGGACTCAGCGCGGCGAGAAGCGACATCATCCTCGGCGGACTCGCGGTCGCGGCCGAGGTCGCAGCGCGAGTCGAAGCCAAGGAGCTCGTCGTCTCAGCGTACGGCATCCGCGAAGGAATTCTGCTCGAGAGCGCGCACGTCGCTCCATCGCCTGCGGATCCGGGAGAGGCTCGGGAGCGTTCGGTACGCGAGCTGGCGGAGCGAACTCATTACGAAGAGCCGCACTCCAAACACGTTCAGAAGCTGTCTCTTCAGCTCTTCGATGCGATAGGACAGCGGCTTGGCTGCATACCTGATGACAGAAAGCTGTTATCGGACGCCGCTCTTCTCCACGACATCGGCTATCACATCAGCTACGACAAGCACAACAAGCACTCGTACCATTTGATCGAGCACGCCGAGCTGCTCGGCATGACGCCGATCGAGCAGATCGTGGTGGCGAATGTCGCACGCTATCACCGCGGAGCCGAGCCCAAGAAGAAGCATCGCAACTACGGCGCGCTTGAGCGGCCGGTGCGGCAGACGATCAAGAGACTCTCGGCCATCCTTCGCGTCGCCGATGGTTTCGACAGAGGCCACGCCAGCGCTGTCGCCGAGTTAAAAGTCCGGTGGGTGGAGCGCGCGTTGAGAATCACCGCCGTGCCCAGCCGCAACGTTTACAACCTGCGACTCGATTTGTGGGGAGCGAGTCGCAAGTCCAACCTGCTGTCGGAGGTCGCGGGGGTTCAGGTCGAGATCGTCGCGCCGGACGGGTCCGTTACTACTTACGAGGACGAGGTTGGGGCTGCTGACTAGTCGCTAACTGCAACTGAACGGGTGCCAGCTGGAAACTGCAAACTGAACGGGTGCCAGCGGTCAGTGGCAGAGATGCGAGTCGATAGTTCACTACGCCCTGACTTTTCTACCGTAATCGAAGCACAAGCAACTGCCTGGTTCTTAATGCCACCGAGGTAAGTCCGGGCGTCGTGAACTAATTACTCGGAACTACGCTACTGACGTCTGGCACCCGTTCTGTTGCAGTTAGCCAGTTAAGCGCTTACCCGCTCAATCACACTTTGGTTTGTTTTGATCTGTCGTCCTTCGTCCACCGGGGCGGGAAGGGCAATAATCCCCCACGAGTTCTGCAGCAACCGTTCGTGGGTCGAGAGGACGGGATCGGAGCCCGGTTTTCTCTGCACGTAGGCGCCCGACGAATGGAGATCCCACGCCTGGCGGTTGTCGGCGAGGCAGGTTTCCAGCAGCGAGCACACGCGAGGATGCAAAAGGCGGTTTTCGATTGGGGCGACGACCTCCACCCGCCGATCGAAGTTGCGAGGCATCCAGTCCGCCGACCCGAAGTAGATCTCTTCGTTACCGTCGTTCCCGAAATAGAAAATGCGGGAGTGCTCGAGAAAGCGTCCAACGATGCTGACCACTTTGATGCGATCGCTGATTCCCGGGATTCCAGGCCGTAGACAACAGATGCCACGGACTATGAGATCGATGTTCACTCCCGCCTGCGACGCATCGTACAGGTGCTGGATGAGCTCCGCATCGACGAGCGAATTCATCTTGGCGATGATCCGTCCCGGCTTCCCCGCTCTCGCGTGCTCGGCTTCTCTGTCCACCATCTCCGTGAAGCGC
>DATHGO010000019.1:0-4086 GCA_035317585.1 Gemmatimonadaceae bacterium
TCTTTTACCTGTACGGGCGCTACTTGCGCCAGATGGAGTGGAAAGCATGACCGACCGCGTTGCGGTTGTTGGAGCAGGGCAGATGGGAAACGGGATCGCGCACGTCTTCGCGCAATCCGGATTCGACGTCGTGATGATCGATGTGTCCCAGGAAGCGCTTGACCAGGGCCGGGCGACGGTCGCGAAAAACATCGAGCGACAGGTCAGGAAAGGGACGATTCCCGCTGAGGAACAGGTGAAGATCCTCTCGCGGATCGATCTGAGCATGGACATCGAGGTGGCGGCGGACGCGTCTCTCATCATCGAAGCCGCCAGCGAGGACAGCGGTCTTAAGTATCGAATCTTCACGGATCTCGATCGCATCGCCAAGCCCGCGACCGTGCTCGCAACCAACACCAGCTCGATCTCGATCACGGAGATAGGGCGGCGAACGTCGCGTCCCGACAAGGTCATCGGCATGCATTTCATGAATCCGGTCCCGGTCATGAAACTCGTCGAGATCATTCGCGGACTCGCGACTTCCGATCAGACGACGAAATACGTCACCGATATTGCTCAGCAACTCGGGAAGACGCCGGTTGAGGTGAACGACTATCCCGGCTTCGTCTCCAATCGCGTGCTGATGCCGATGATAAATGAGGCGGTGTTCTGCCTGATGGAAGGCGTCGGCGAGCCCGAGGCCATCGATCAGGTGATGACGCTGGGCATGAATCATCCGATGGGCCCGCTCGCCCTCGCCGACCTGATTGGACTCGATACCTGCGTCGCGATTCTCGAGGTGCTGCGCGACGGACTGGGAGATCCAAAGTATCGTCCCTGTCCGCTGCTCAAGAAATACGTCGCCGCGGGCTGGCTCGGCAGGAAGAGCGGGCGCGGCTTCTATACCTATAGTAAGTAAGACCGCACGTGTCCTGGGCTCTTCACCCGCTTACCGAAGAACAAACCGAGGTTCAGAAGCTCGCGCGCGACTTCGCCCGCGCTGAGATCGCTCCGCATTCGGCCGAGTGGGATCAGAAGGCCTACTTCGAGCCGTCGCTGGTGAAGAAGCTGGGCGAGCTCGGATTCCTGGGAATGATGCTGCCCGAGGCGTACGACGGACTGGGCACGGACACGGGCACCTATCTGATCGCTCTCGAGGAGATCGCAGCCGCGGATGCGTCTGTCGCCGTGCTCATGAGCGTCCACAACTCACTTCCGACGCAGATGATTCTACGCTACGGAAGCAATTCGCAAAGAGAGAGGTTCCTCAGGAAAATGGCGCGCGGTGAGATACTGGGCGCCTTTGCTTTATCGGAGCCGGACGCGGGATCCGACGCATCGGCGCTCTCGACGCAGGCCGTGAAGGACGGCAACTCGTGGGTCCTGAACGGCACCAAGAGTTGGGTGACGAACGGCAATACGGCCGGTGCGATTCTCACCATGGCGCGTACTGACCGGACCGGTGCGCGCCGAGGAGCGCGGGGAATCGGAGCGTTCATCATCACACCGGATCTTCCCGGGTTCAAAGTCGGCAAGAAGGAAGACAAGCTCGGACTGCGCGCCTCGCCGACCGTGCAGCTCACGTTCGACAACATGCGGGTGCCGGCCGATAATCTCCTCGGCGACGAGACGCAGGGCTTCGTCTACGCGATGCAGTCACTCGACAACGGTCGCCTGGGAATTGCTGCACAGGCGATCGGCATCGCGCGCGCGGCGCTCGAGCACTCGGTTGTCTACGCGGGTGAGCGGAAGCAGTTCGGCAAAGCCATCAAGGAGTTCGAGGCAATCCAGTTCAAACTGGCCGACATGGCGATGCGCGTGGCGGCGTCGCGCGCGCTGCTGCACGCGGCGGCCGCCGCGAAAGATCGCGGACAGAACATTCGGCAGTTCAGCTCGATGGCGAAGCTGATGGCGAGCGAGACCGCGATGTGGGTGACGACGCAGGCGGTGCAGATCTTCGGCGGTTATGGCTACGTCAAGGATTATCCCGTGGAGCGCCTTATGCGCGATGCGAAAGTCACCGAGATTTATGAGGGCACTTCCGAGATCCAGAGGATCGTGATCGCACGTGCCCTGTACGGGCACACATGAAGTTTCACCCTGGAATTACGAAATGAAATTGTTCGATACGCTGGCCGAGATGGGACACGAGGAAATCGTGATGTGCAGCGATCCCTCCGTTGGATACAAAGGTATTCTCGCGGTTCACAGCACCAGGCTCGGGCCGGCATTGGGCGGAACGCGGTTCTGGCAGTACGCGACCGACGACGAGGCGATCACCGACGCGCTCCGACTTTCGCGCGGCATGACGTACAAGAACGCCGTCGCGGGCCTTCATCTGGGCGGCGGCAAGTCGATCATCATCGGCAACAACAAGACAAAAGACCGTGAGAAGATTTTCCGTGCTCACGGTCGTTTTGTTGAAAGCCTTGGCGGCCGCTACATCACAGCCGAGGATGTCGGCACGAGCACGAAGGACATGGCCTTCGTGCAAATGGAGACTAGCCACGTCGCCGGCCTCGCCGGAAAATCGGGCGATCCTTCGCCGGTGACTGCGCACGGCGTCTTTCGCGCGGTGCAAGCCTCCGCGAACCGGAAATGGGGCTCGGACAGTCTCGAGGGAAAGGTGGTCGCGATCCAGGGCTGCGGCAGCGTGGGGAGCTATCTCGCCAAGGAGCTGCACGAGGCCGGCGCAAAGCTGATCGTGTCCGATATCGACGCAGGGAAAGCGGAGAAAGTGTCCAGGATGACGGGTGCCAAGATCGTCAGGGGAGCCGCGATCTTCTCGGCCAACGCCGACATTTTTTCGCCTTGTGCGCTCGGCGGAATCATCAACGACAAGACGATTCCCAAGCTCAAAGTTCAGATCGTCGCCGGCGGGGCGAACAACCAGCTCCTCGAGGAGCGACACGGCGACGAGCTCCAGAAGCGCGGCATTCTCTACGCGCCGGACTACGTCGCAAACGCCGGCGGCGTTATCAACGTCTACGGTGAAGTCTCCGGCTGGGACGCCCAGCGGGCGCTCGACAAAGCCGACGATATTTACGATACAATTCTGAAGGTGTTCGACATCGCCGAGGCGAAGCATATTCCGACGTATGAGGCGGCGGATCGTCTGGCGGAGCTGCGACTGGCGGAGGCAAAATGAGCGAGACCATTCCAATCGCTTCTGATCATGCCGGCGTCGAGATGAAGAACCGTCTCGTCTCCGAGCTGAAGAAGCTGGGCTACACACCCGACGACATTGGGTCGAACGATCCGAGCAAACCCGATGACTATCCCGACTTCGCGCATCCACTCGCCAAGGAAGTTTCCGAGGGGAAGGCCAAGCGCGGAATCCTTCTCTGTGGCAGTGGCGTCGGCATGGACATCGTCGCTAACCGGTATCCAGGAGTCCGCGCTGCCCTGGCGTGGTCCCCGGCAATCGGAGAGCTATCGCGGGAGCACAACAATTCCAACGTGCTGGTCCTTCCGGCCAGGTTCATGACCGACGACCAGGGAGTCGAGACCATGAAGGCCTGGCTGGACGCTAAATTTGAGGGAGGCCGCCACGAGCGGCGCGTCGAGAAGATCGAACCGAAGGATATTTGATGGGCGGGCCAACCCCGCTCCGACCTCAGGACATCTGATGCCCCAGACACAAGCAGCTCCGCCAAAATCCACTCCCAAGATTGCAATGCCTGTGGGCAATCTCGCGCAGAGCGATCCAGAGATCGCGCGCTTCATCGACCTGGAGGTCAACCGCCAGCGCACCGGACTCGAGCTGATCGCGAGCGAGAACTTCGTCTCGATGGCGGTGCTCGAGGCGATGGGGACCCCTCTGACCAATAAGTACGCGGAGGGATTGCCCGGAAAGCGGTACTACGGCGGATGCGAGTTCGTGGACATGGTGGAGCAGTGCGCAATCGACCGGGTGAAGAAACTGTTCGCCGCCGATCACGCCAACGTCCAGCCGCACTCCGGGGCGCAAGCGAATGCCGCGGTGTATCTCGCGTTCCTCAAGCCGGGCGACGTCGTCCTCGGCCTGGATCTATCGCAGGGCGGACACCTCACCCACGGCTCGCCCGTGAATTTTTCGGGCCTCTTGTACCACGCGATTCACTATGG
>DATHGO010000020.1:0-6067 GCA_035317585.1 Gemmatimonadaceae bacterium
GCGTCGAACGCGCCGGCGCTGCAGGCGTGGCCCGAGGGATAGGACGGAAAGTTCGGCAGACTGACGCTGTCAGCAAGCACAATGGTCGTGTCGGCCTGTGAGGGTCGGATGGTCCAGTAGTGGTACTTGGCCTCGAAGCAAGCGATGACGGCATCCGACGAGGCGGCGTTCAGCACGGCGAGCACCCGCGCGGCGTCGGCGTCCGACATGTGGTGGCGGAGAATCGCGGCGGATGCGGTCTCGTTCCATGGCGCCCACGGGTCCACGGCATTCCATTTTTGAGCGAGCCTCGTCTGTTCAGGGGTCCGCTCTCGAGCGACGCGTCGGACCTCCTCGAGTGCTGCCTGGTGCGCCGGCGAACCGAACGCCGGAGGCGGCCCGGGACGGAACTGCGACGTCGAGTCGAGCAACCAGGTCCGCGCTTGCGTCATAAAGATTCCTATCGGCGGGATGCCCGGAGCGCTGTACCACATGCCCGGCCCCGTCGGGATGGTGCCTTTCCAGGGTGCGGCGAGGATGGGCAGCGGCGGTGCCCAGGCGATCACGCGACTGGCGACATCCTCTCCCAGACGTCTGCCGGCCATCGCCAGCTCCGCTCCGCGCGATCCGGTTCGTGCCTGCTCAATGTCTCGAGCCAGCTCACGGGCGATTGATGCGCGCACTGCGGAGTCCCTGAACAGCTCCGTGAGGACGGCGGCGGATGCGGCGGCAACGGCTACGTCGGAGGAGACGGCGCGTTCGCCGCGCGCGGAATTCGCCGTCCCGTATTGCGCTACGCTGAGGAGGGCGTATACGCGAAAGAGTATCGGCGGCGGGGTCTGCGCGATTCGGCGCAACGCGGCGGAGTCGCCGGCCGCGGCGGTCCTGGCCGCTCGCCGTCTGGCCGCGGACTCATCAACGAGTTCTGGAACGAGCCGGTTCCAACGAACGCTGGGGGGGATGGTGTCTGCCCGTGCGTTGGCATGCGCAGTCTGCGCGCTGAGTACTGCCTGCTCCGGGTAGGCGATGAGTAATGGCAGCAGGAGCAGTCGAGTAGGTATTCGCATATGAGTCTCGGTGTGAGGAAGATGCGGTTGGGAAGGCCGCGACCGAGCATCGGTCGTGCGCGGCGAGCCCATTTCCTCACCACTACGAGATGCCTTATAACTTAGTTTCTAGTTATTAGTTACCGCGGTGCGGGAGAAGGGCCCGATAAGGGCACGATGCTGATACCATCGCGTGAACAACACGCGCGCCAGCCAATAGAGCAGGAGCACCAACGGCAGCAACGCCGGAATGGCAAGCAAGGGAAGGATCCGTATGGGCTTCGGGATAACCTTTGCCTGGCCGAGAAAAAAGGAACCGGAGGCAATGAACAGGGAGAAGCACATGCGCCATAGATGCCTTGCGATGCGATGTGCTCCTTGGAGGCCGCCGGCCATCATCATCCGAACGTCCCCCAACGCGGCAAGCAGTACCACGGCGGCAAAGAAGAACATCATCCCCGCCGGAACGCCGTTCGTTTTTCCGGTGCCGCTATTCACGGCATCGATACCGATCTTGATGGCAGCGGCGCCGACAGACACAGCGACAATGAAGGCGCCGGCGTCTAACCAATGAGACCGCTGATTGCGGGGACGGACCGTAAGAAACGCGGTAGTCACCATATAGAAGGCCAGCGTGCCGCCAATGATGTTGGGCGTCTGGTGTTTCAGAGTCGCTATCACCGCACCAGTCAGCGACAGGACCACCATGGAATAGACAAAGATCATCCCGCTCTTGCGGTGCAGCTTTAACCCCTTGACCGCGAAGACCGAAATGAATCCAGCAACGATTGCAATCGATCCAGCGATGATGTGTATGGGCAGCAGCGTCACGCCGATTGCCTCCGCGTCGGCTGGGCGACGCCTCTAACGAGGAACCACAGCGCCAACCCCAGCTCGAACACCAACGCCGGTAACCACATGAGCGTCGTGATCGGGCTGCCAGCCCATCCGACGAGCTGCAACGGAAGAATCACGACCAGCAGGACCGACGCAAACACGCCGAGCCAGGCGAGCGCCACAGGAATCATGCGGCCGCGGAGAAGGAGCCAGGAGAACAGGGTGCTGCCCACGGCGAAGAGAATCGCGGCTGGACTCCACTTATCCATTCCCAGAAGGAACGCGCCGAGCGCCTGTGCCGCCGCGGTGTCGGGTGCATTGGCTCCGGTGGTTGTCGCGAGCCAGAGCAATCCAAGCGTGCTCGCTACGAAGATGCCGGTGATCCCTTCAGCGACGCGGCACATCATGGCCAGCATTGCGAGATCAGGATCCTCGTCGCGCGTGATCGCGTAGAGTGTCACGGCGAGCACCAGGGCGCAGAAACCAGCCAGCAGCGTGAGAAGCACGGTGAGGCGTACGTATGTCGCGTGTTGAGCGATGCTCGCGAGCTTCGCCGCCATCCCCTCTCCGCCAGTAGCTCGGCCGAACAGCACCATGGCGGTGACTCCGACTGCGATGTAGAAGAGAAACGTGAAGCCGGCGATCCTTGCGTTCGTTGTGCGCGTCATGTCGCCTCTCCGGGAACGTTGCCGCCCTAATTGCGATCCATGACGCGGAATACGGCATAACTTAGTTTTTAGTTTCAGCGCCTTTATTGCCGGCGACGGCTCGATTGCCGACTGGTTCACGAAACTCGAGGCGACATCTCCTCGTACGCCTGAGAGGAGGGAACCCGTCAATCATGCTCTGCATTCTCTATGTGAACGCCGTCGGCATGCTCCTGGTTGTTGCGGGGGTAATGGTCGAGCGCGTGTTGCCCACGACGTTTCCGCGTCGCTGGATATGGTGTGTCACCATCCCGATCTCCATCATCGTTCCCGGCTATTATCGGGGGCACCACGCGGTGTCCGTCACCGATGTGCAGCAGGCGCTGCAGCCACCCCTGGGTCACGCGTTCGGAACGGCCTCCATCACCGCGTTGGACCCAGCCTGGTGGGCGCATATCCAATCGTACGACACGTCCATCAACCGTCTATGGCTCACCGTGTCCGCGGTTCTGCTCTTGTGGGGCCTGACCAATGCGTGGCGGGTCTCACGCGCGGTACGTCTCTCACGCAGGGAACGAGGCGACGCGCGTGGACCCGCAATTCTCGATGGTGTTTCCGTTGTCGTCACCGACTCGATGGGACCTGCCACGGTCGGATTGTGGCACTCACGCGTCCTGGTCCCGCGGTGGGTGCTCGCCCTGCCGGGAACGCAGAGGCAATATGTCATCCGTCACGAGGAGGAGCACCGCAGAGCACACGACGCGCGCCTTCTTTTCGTAGCGTCGCTCCCGCTGATCCTGATGCCGTGGAATCTCGCCATGTGGTGGCAGCTGCGTCGGCTGTGCCTTGCGGTCGAGATCGACTGCGACAACCGGGTAGTGTCGGGACTCGGCGATGCGCCAGCGTATGGGCAGCTGCTGCTCAAGGTGGCGCAGGCCGCGAGCCGCGGTCCGCGCCTCCAACCGGCGCTCCTGGGAGGAGTGGGATCGCTCGAGCGCCGACTCACCGCACTTCTCGCACCGACACCGCTGAGGCATCTTCAGAGATTCCTGCTGCCCGCGATCGCACTTGGTCTGCTGTTTGTCGTGCTGGCGATGCCGCATCCCGTGCTCTCGGCGGGACCGCATGCGCACGTCACGATGACAGCGGGCACGACACCCACAACCCCAGCACTGCACTCCCAACGTTGACGGACCTCCATCTTACCCAGCGCGAGCTGGACATAATGAGTGTGCTCTGGGACCTCGGCGAGGCAACGGTGACCGAAGTCCGGGACCGGGTCGACCCGGATCTGGCGTACACGAGCATCTCCAGCATGATTCGAACTCTGGAGATCAAGGGTTACGTTTCGCACCGGCGCGGGGCGGGGAAGACACACGTCTACTTTCCCGCGATCGAACCCGAGGCAGCGGGAAAGTCCGCGCTGGGCCGCGTGTTGGACAAGATCTATGGCGGGTCGCCAATCAAGCTCCTCGCTCACCTTGTGGACCAACGTCGGCTGTCGGACAAGGAGCTCGCGCGCATGCGCGACTTGTTGAAACGCCCCACGAAGCGGCGGTAAGCGCGTCAGAGAAGACCAATGATCGTTCACCTGATTGACGGTACCTACGAACTGTTCCGCCATTTCTACGGCCAGCGCAGCTGGAACGAAGGGAAGGACAAACCCTTCGGCGCTGTTGCCGGAGTGCTGCACTCCGTGCTGGAAATGATCGAGACAGGGGCGACGCATGTCGGCGTCGCCACAGATCACGTGATCGAGTCATTCAGGAACGACCTCTGGCCGGACTACAAGACGGGAGAGGGAATCGATCGCGTGCTCAACTCTCAGTTTCTCCCGCTCGAGGATGCGCTCGCTGCGATGGGCGTCGCTGTCTGGCCGATGATCGAGCTCGAGGCCGACGATGGTCTCGCCTCGGCCGCCCATCTCGCCGCGGAAGATCCGCGTGTCGAGAAAGTCTGCATCTGGGCGAACGACAAGGATCTCGCGCAGTGTGTGCGCGGCGACCGCGTCGTGCAGATCATTCGTAAAGGAATGCAGGTTCGGAACGCCGAAGCAGTGCGCGCGAAGTTCGGCGTCGAGCCGGCGCTCATCCCGGATTTTCTCGCCCTCGTCGGGGACGCGCAGGATGGTTATCCAGGAATCCCCGGCATTGGTAAGAGCACTGCGGCGAGCCTGGTGAACAAGTACGGACCGATCGAGTCATTTCCGCCCGAGCGATTGGGAGCTGAGCGCGATCGCGCGATGCTGTTCAAGACACTCGCGACGTTGAGAACAGACGCGCCGCTTTTCGCCAATGTTGATGAAATGGAATGGAAAGGGCCGACGGCGGCATTTGCGGATTGGGCGACACGAATTGACGACAAGCGGCTATTGCCGCGGTCGGAGGCTGCGATTGGTGTGCGAGATAGGCGGCCCGCTGCTGCTCGTCCCGACGAGGGTCCGGTTACCGAATCGGCACCGCCGAGCTGACGGTTATTAAAACTGAACTGAACGGGATCCGAGATCTCAGAGGCATAGATCTCAGTAGGTAGTTACTGCAATCCGATCATATCGCGCGCGGATCCGAGTACAACCGACCCCTATACGACCACCACTCGGATGCGTCGCAAGCGTTGTTGCTAAAGCCTGATATCTACGCTTCTGAGATCTCGGATCGCGTTCAGTTCAGTTTTGAGATCTCGGATCCCGTTCAGTTCAGTCGAGGCGGCGGAGTGTCTCCCTATCGGGCTGACCGTCGAAGTACTTCCGGAGCACTTGCTCGAAGGCGTCATCGTCTGACACGGCGGCGAACAGCGTTGCGCAGGAGCGGAGTTTCTGGTCATCCGGCGATCCAAAGATTTCGAGCGCCGAGTGGCCCACGATGTCACGCACGGCAGCGGCACATTCCCGCAGCCGCGGACCCAGCACGGGATGATCGAGATATGCGCGAGCCTCGGCTGCACTTTTGATCGAGTATCGTTGCGACATGGGACTGGTCCCCAGCCCCTCTATCTGCGGGAAGATGTACCACATCCAATGTGATCGCTTCTCTCCGTCGCGTAATTCCGACAGGGCCCGGTCGTAATCTGTCGCTTGCGCGCGCACAAACCGGTCGAGGTCGTATGGATCGTTGGCGGGCGCCATTCCCCTTAGTAACAGTTATTAGGCCGAAACCAGTCCTGCTTATGGGTCACTGTAAGAGGAACTGACACGCGAGGGCGCGAAGCCAGGTCGGTTGTGATATCGAGCAGGCCGAGATTCGCGGCAACCGTCTCGTACACTCCGCCCAGGTTTGGAGAGACGTCGCCAACACGTTGTATCATTCCCCCACTCGATATAAGAGGCGAAGACGGCGAGTCAACCGGAATTGACAATGGAACCGGAGCCGCATCGCCCGAACGAATGAGAGCGATCGAAAGGACGTGTCCCTTGAGTGTCCCACTGATTGTTCGATCCAGGGACTTCCACTCGAGACCTCCTCTAGTTGCATCGACCGTGAGGTCCGCTTTCACTATCTCGGCGCCGTCCTCAATCACAGCTCCGCTCGCGTTTACCGAGCGCTCTTCCCACTTGCAACT
>DATHGO010000021.1:0-35270 GCA_035317585.1 Gemmatimonadaceae bacterium
GCATGCCTAAGCGCACCGACATCCACCGCATTCTAGTCATTGGCTCCGGCCCGATCATAATCGGGCAGGGGGCCGAGTTCGACTATTCGGGGACCCAGGCGGCGAAGGCGCTCCAGGAAGAAGGGTTCGAGGTCATCCTCGTCAACTCCAATCCGGCGACCATCATGACCGACCCGGAGTTCGCCGACCGTACCTACATCGAACCGGTGACGCCGGAGTACGTGGAGCTCATCATCGCGAAGGAGAAGCCGGACGCGCTGCTCCCGACGATGGGCGGGCAAACCGCGCTCAACGTGGCAATGAAGCTTGCCGAGAAGGGAGTGCTCGAGAGGTACGGGGTCGAGCTGATTGGAGCGGATGCTCGCGCGATCGCCATGGCGGAGGACAGAGGGCTGTTCGGCGAGGCGATGAAGCGAATCGGACTCGCGGTACCGCCGGGCGGCATCGCCACGACGCTCGACGAAGCATTCGATATCCTCGAGATCACGGCGTTTCCCGCGATCATCAGGCCGGCCTTCACTCTGGGCGGCACCGGTGGGGGCATCGCGTACAATCGGAAGGAGTTCGAGGAGATCATTCGTCGCGGGCTCGATCTCTCGCCCGTGACCCAGGTGCTGGTCGAGCGCAGCGTCATCGGGTGGAAGGAGTTCGAGCTCGAAGTGATGCGCGACGGCGCGGACAACGTGGTCATCGTCTGCTCGATCGAGAACATCGATCCGATGGGTGTGCACACGGGCGATTCGATCACTGTCGCGCCGGCGATGACTCTCACGGATCGCGAGTACCAGCTGATGCGCGACGCCGCGGTCGCGGTGATTCGGGAGATTGGCGTCGAGGCCGGCGGCTGCAACATCCAGTTCGCGATCAATCCGAAGGACGGCGAGATGCTCGTGATCGAGATGAATCCTCGCGTATCCCGCTCTTCCGCGCTGGCGTCGAAGGCGACCGGATTCCCAATCGCACGGATCGGAACGAAGCTCGCCGTCGGCTACCGTCTCGATGAGATTCCGAACGACATCACCGGCACGACGCCGGCCTCATTCGAGCCGGTGCTCGACTACGTGGTGGTCAAATGCCCGCGATTCGCGTTCGAAAAGTTCCGGGCCGCGGATCCCCGGCTGACGACGCAGATGAAATCCGTCGGCGAGTCGATGGCTATCGGCCGCACGTTCAAGGAAGCGTTCCAGAAAGCGCTCCGCGCTCTCGAGACGGGCCGTCCGGGATGGACCACCGCGGCGACGCTCGCCGACGACCGTCTCGAGGATGATTCACTCGAAACGCTGCGTTGGGCGCTGAGGCAGCCGACCCCGGAGCGCATCTTTCAGGTGAAGCGTGCGCTCGAAGCAGGAATTTCCGTCGACGACGTTTATGAACTTACCGGCATAGATCCCTGGTTCCTGTCCCAGATGACCGAGCTACTTGATGCGGAAAAAGCCTTTGCCGCGCTCAGGACTGTCGACAAGGACGCTCTGTGGCGAATGAAGCGAATGGGATTCTCCGACAGACAGCTCGCTGACTTGCGTGGAGAAGTCGAGACAGCGGCGCGCGCCCGGAGAATCGGCTTTGGCATCGTCCCGGCTTACAAGATGGTCGACACCTGCGCCGGTGAATTCCCATCCGCTACTCCGTACCTGTACAGCAGCTACGACGAGGAAAGCGAGGCTCCGAAGAGCGGGAAACGGTCAGTCGTGATTCTGGGCAGCGGACCCAACCGTATCGGGCAGGGAGTCGAGTTCGACTACTGCTGCGTGCGCGCGGCGTTGGCGCTGCGGGAGCAGGGCTACGAGACGATCATGATCAACTCGAATCCGGAGACCGTCTCCACGGACTTCGATATCTCCGACAAGCTCTACTTCGAGCCGCTGACCCTCGAGCACGTCCTCGACATCGTCGAGCGCGAGCAGCCGCTCGGCGTAATCGTGCAGCTTGGCGGTCAGACACCGCTCAAGCTCACACACGGACTCGAAAAGGCGGGAGTTCCTATCCTTGGCACCCAGCCCGACGCAATCGACATCGCCGAGGATCGGAAGCGCTTCGATGCGATCGCGCGGAGTCTCGGAATCCGGCAGCCCGAGAATGGTATCGCGACCAGCCTCAGCGAGGCCATCGCCGCGGCCGACCGGATTGGTTATCCGGTGCTCGTGCGCCCGTCTTATGTCCTTGGCGGCCGGGCGATGGAGATCGTGTACGACGAGCGGTCGCTGAATGACTACTTCGAGCGGGCGGCGCGAGTCTCCGAGGACAAGCCGGTACTGATCGATCGCTTTCTCGAGGATGCGTTCGAGGCGGATGTCGACGCGATTTCTGATGGCGAGCGCGTCGTTATCGGCGGTGTGATGCAGCACATCGAGGACGCGGGGATTCACTCCGGCGACTCGGCGTGCGTGCTGCCGCCCTATCTGATCGACGAAGAGCACATCGAAGAGATGCGCGGGCACACTGTGGCGCTCGCCAGGGCGCTCAATGTGGTCGGGCTGATCAACGTTCAGTACGCGATCAAGGATGGGCAGGTGTATGTGCTCGAAGTGAATCCACGGGCGAGTCGGACTGTGCCATTCGTCTCGAAGGCCATCGGAGTTCCACTCGCCGCCATCGCCGCGAGAGTAATGCTGGGGGAGACACTCGATGACATCGGGTTCACGGAGGAAGTCACGCCGGCCTACATCTCGGTCAAGGAGGCCGTGTTCCCGTTCAACAAATTCCGCGAGTTCGATCCGATCCTTGGCCCCGAGATGCGGTCGACAGGCGAGGTAATGGGAATCTCCGATTCGTTCGGTAGCGCCTTCGGCAAGGCGCAGCTGTCGGCCGACAACGCCCTTCCGACCGACGGCGCCATCTTCATTACCGTCAATGATTCCGACAAGCGGTCAGTCACACCGATCGCGAGACGGTTTCAGGAAATGGGATTCAAGCTGTTCGCGACCGGTGGGACGGCGAAGCATCTGCGTGGGCGCGGTGTCCCGGTCGAAACCGTGCTCAAGATTCACGAGGGTCGGCCGAACGGCATCGACATGATGCTGAACGGCGACGTGCAGCTCCTGATCAACACACCTCTGGGCAAGGAATCGCAGCGCGACGACTATACGATGCGCCAGGCGGCGATAGCGAACCACGTAGCCTACACGACCACGCTTTCGGCGGCCAACGCGGCGTGCGATGCGATCCTGTCGCTGCGTTCCCGGGCGCCCTCGGTTCTCTCGCTCCAGGAGTGGCACGCCCGGATTCCAAAGGAAGCCGGCGTCTAGGATGGCCAAGCCCTTCATTCACGAATCTGCCTACGTCGACGACGGCGCGCAGATCGGCTCGGATACGAAGGTCTGGCACTTCTGCCACGTGCTCGGCGGGGCCGTGATCGGAGAGCGGTGCTCGCTCGGACAGAACGTGGTGGTGATGAACGGCGTCCGCATCGGAAACAACGTCAAGATTCAGAACAACGTATCGGTATACGAAGGCGTGGTGCTGGAGGACGACGTGTTCTGCGGGCCGTCGATGGTTTTCACCAACGTCGTCAATCCTCGAAGCCATGTTTCGCGGAAAAACGAGTACAAGCGCACGCTGGTACGCCGAGGGTCGACGATTGGCGCCAATGCGACGGTCGTGGCGGGGGTAACGCTCGAGGAGTACGCGTTCATAGGAGCCGGAAGCGTGATCACGAAGGACGTTCCCGCTTACGCGCTGATGGTCGGCGTCCCGGCCCGCAGGGTGGGGTGGATGTGCCAGTGCGGTGAGCGGCTTCCAGACAAGAATCCCGAGGTGTGCAAAGTGTGTGGCACCCGATATCGGCAGGAAGGCGATCACTTGAAGAGAGATTCCTAGGTGGGCTCCGAGAAGACGTTTCGCGTCGCGCTCGCCGGGTGCGGACGAATCAGCAAGAACCACTTCGAGGCGATCGACCAGGTCGACGGACTCGAGCTGGTGGCGGTGTGTGACACCGATCCGGAACGGGCAGCGCAGGCCGGCGCCCAATGGAATGTCCCGCACTACACCTCGTACGAAAAGATGCTGAAGGAAAGCAAGGCGGACGTCGTCACGATTGCGACTCCGTCAGGGCTGCATCCCGACCAGGGAGTCGAGGCGGCTCGCGCTGGCAAGCACGTCGTGATGGAGAAGCCGATGGCAATCTCCCTTACCGGCGCCGACGCGCTCGTACATGCCTGCGACAAGGCAGGAGTCCAGCTGTTCGTCGTCAAGCAGAACAGGCTCAATCCGCCGGTCCAGCTACTCAAGCGGGCAGTCGACAAGAATCGCTTTGGCCGAATCTTCATGGCGAGCTGCACGGTTCACTGGGCGAGGCCGCAGGAGTACTACGATCAGGCTCCCTGGCGTGGGACGTGGGAGTTCGACGGCGGCGCCTTCATGAATCAGGCATCGCACTACGTCGATCTGATCCAATGGGTAATGGGACCAGTGGAGAGCGTCATGGCCAAAACCGCAACACTTGCTCGGCGAATCGAAACCGAGGACTCGGGGATCGCCATCCTGAAATTCCGCTCGGGAGCGCTCGGCACGATCCAGGTCACGATGCTCGCCTATCCGCGGAATCTCGAGGGATCTCTCACGATTCTGGGCGAGAAGGGCTCCGCGAAGATCGGCGGCACCGCTGTCAACAAGATCGAGCACTGGGAATTCGCCGAGTACGACGACGACGACAAGCAGGTTGAGGCGGCCAACACCACGCCGCCGAACGTGTACGGGCTGGGCCACCAGGGCTACTACCGGAACGTCCTGGCGGTGCTCAGAGGCGAGGCGAAGCCGGACACGGACGGACGTGCGGGCAGAAAGTCGCTCGAATTGATCCTCGGCATCTACGAGTCGGCCAAGACGGGCAGGGAGGTACCTCTGCCTCTTCGAGCCCAAGTCTGAAGCCGAAACGCTTATCTTTAAAGGCTTTCCAACTTTGATCCTGTTTCCAGACCGCGGATAAATGGCAGTTCCACTTCTTGATCTGAAGGCGCAGCACGCGACCATTCGCGATTCCATCGTGAACGCGATGACGAAGGTCATCGACGAGCAGGCGTTCATCCTGGGCGAGCCCGTGGAGCGGCTCGAGCGCGAAGTCGCGCTGCTCTCGCACACCACACATGCGATCGGAGTCGCTAACGGCACCGACGCGATCCTGCTCGCTCTCCGGGCGCTTAACGTCGGGCGTGGCGACGAAGTTCTGACCACGCCGTTCACGTTCTTCGCCACCGCGGGCGCCGTTCACAATGTCGGCGCCCGTCCGGTTTTCGCGGACATCGATCCCGACACCTTCAATATCTCGACCGACGCCCTCGCGGCCGCGATCAAGCCGTCGACGAAAGCGGTCATCGCCGTCGATCTGTTCGGGCAGATGGCGCCAATCGAAGCGATAGTGGACGCCGCCGGGAATCGACCCGTCATCGAGGACGCCGCGCAGTCGATTGGGGCCCGGAGAAAAATCGATGGGAAATGGGTGATGGCGGGCGAAGCGGCCGCGGTAGGGACTTTCAGTTTCTTTCCCTCGAAGAACCTGGGCGGCTACGGAGACGGCGGAATGGTCGTCACCCAGAACGACGAAATCGCCACTCGCATACGCAGGCTCCGCGTGCACGGCGGGATGAAGACGTACTATCACGAGGAAGTCGGCTACAACAGCCGGCTTGACGCGCTGCAGGCGGCGATCCTGTCGGCGAAGCTGGTCAATCTCGCTTCATGGAGCGCGGCAAGGCGCAAGAACGCGTCGTACTACAACGCCGCGTTCGCGGATGTCGAGGGTGTGCGCACGCCGACGATCGATCCGGCCAACGAGTCGATCTACAATCAGTACACGCTGCGCGCAGCCCACCGCGATGCGCTCCAGACGCATCTCAAGGAGAAGCAGATCGGGACGGCGGTTTACTATCCGCTGTCGCTGCACCTTCAGCCGTGCTTCGAGTATCTCGCTTACAAGCGGGGCTCGTTCCCCGAGAGCGAGAAAGCAACCCAGGAAGTGATTTCACTCCCGGTTTATCCGGAGCTGAAGCAGTCGCAGCTGGACGAGGTCATAGAAGCCGTACGCGGATTCTACGGCCGCTGACAATCAGACACACTCACCGACAGAGCGCCAAGTGCAACTAAAAGATCAGCTTCTAGCGAAGATCGAGAACAGAACCGCGTGCATTGGCGTTGTGGGCCTTGGATACGTCGGGTTGCCGCTGGCGCTCGAGTTCGCGAGGGCCGGGTTCAAGGTGATCGGCTACGACGTGAGCGAGAGACTCGTCAGCCAGCTCATGGCCGGCAAGTCGCACATCCAGGATGTGCCGAGCGCGGAGCTGGCGCGACTGGTAAAAGCTGGAAAGTTCGAGGCGACGAAGGACGAGGCGCGGATGCAGGAGATGGACGCGATCTCGATCGCGGTTCCGACCCCGCTCGCCAAGACGCGCGATCCTGACATGGGCTACGTGATTGCCGCCGCCGACGCCATCGGACGAAACTGCCGGCCCGGTGTGGTGGTGGTCCTCGAGAGCACCACGTATCCGGGAACGACGCGCGAGCTGCTGCAGCCGAAGCTCGAAGCGGCGGGCCTTACCGTCGGGGAGGATGTCTTTCTCGCGTTCAGCCCCGAGCGTGTGGATCCCGGCAATCCGATCTGGAACACGAAGAACACTCCGAAGATCGTCGGCGGTATCACGCCGGCGTGCACCGAGGTGGCGGTGGCGCTTTACGCCACCTGTCTCGATACCATGGTTCCAGTCTCGAGCACCGAGACTGCCGAGCTGGTCAAGCTGCTCGAGAACACGTTCCGGTCTGTGAACATCGGACTCGTGAACGAGATGGCGATCGTCTGTGACAAGCTCGGCGTCAACATCTGGGAAGTGATCGAAGCCGCGGCGACGAAGCCGTTCGGCTTCATGAAATTCACGCCTGGCCCGGGAATCGGCGGGCACTGCATTCCGCTCGATCCCCACTATCTCGCGTGGAAAATGAGAACGCTCAACTACAAGACGCGTTTCATCGATCTCGCCAGCGAGATCAACAGTGAGATGCCCGCGGTCGTGGCGAGAAAGGTCACGCAGGCCCTCAACGAGGAGAGGAAGGCGGTCAACGGAAGCCGCATTCTGGTGCTTGGAGTCGCGTACAAGAAAGACATCGATGACATGAGAGAGAGCCCAGCCCTCGACGTCATCCGGCTGCTGGAGCAACAGGGAGCGACGGTGTTCTACCACGATCCCTACGTTCCGAAGTACCGCGAGGACGGACACGAGCACTCGAGCGTCCCGCTCACCGATGACGAGATAACGCGCGCCGACGCCGTGGTGATCGTCACCGATCACACCAGCGTCGATTACCAGCGCGTGGTCCACCTGGCGAAAGTGGTCGTCGACACCAGAAACGCCACGGCCAAGCTGGCGAAGGGAAAGGGACGCATAGTATCTCTCGCGTCGCCAAGCTCGTACGCGATCGCTTAACGCGACTGCGCACCAACCAACTCACACCTTGGTCTCGTGAACATATCGGTTATTGGTACCGGCTACGTTGGGCTAGTCGTAGGCGCGTGTCTGGCCGAGACAGGCAATAGCGTCTGCTGCGCCGACATCGACGTCAAGAAAATCGATGGTCTCAAGCAGAATGTCCTGCCGATTTACGAGCCGGGGCTCGAAGCTCTGGTCGAACGGAATCAGAATGAGCAGCGCTTGACGTTCACCACCAATCTGCAGGAAGCAATAGCGATGGCAGACGTCGTGTTCATCGCGGTGGGAACCCCGCCTGGTGAAGACGGCTCCGCGGACCTCAAGTATGTGTTGCAGGTGGCGTCGTTGATCGGGCAGCACATGAGTCGCGAGATGGTGGTCGTGACCAAATCGACCGTGCCCGTTGGCAGCGCGACAAAAGTAAGCGCCGAAATCGCGAAGAAGGCAAAGTTCCCCTTCTATATCTGCAGCAACCCGGAGTTCCTGAAAGAGGGCGCCGCGGTTGAGGATTTTATGCGACCCGATCGCGTCGTTCTCGGCGTTGAGAGCGACCAGGCGCGCAAGGTGATGACAGACCTCTACGCGCCGTTCGTACGAACGGGCAAGCCGATTCTCGTGATGGACATCGCATCGGCCGAAATGACGAAATACGCGGCCAATGGAATGCTGGCAACGCGTATTTCTTTCATGAACGAGCTGGCCAACCTGTGCGAAAAGCTCGGAGCGAGTATCGACCTGGTCAGAAAGGGAATTGGAACAGACTCGCGCATCGGTCAGTCCTTCCTGTTCGCCGGTCCGGGATACGGCGGATCATGCTTCCCGAAGGATGTGAAAGCGTTGGTGCGGACGGCGACAGAGTGTGGTGCACCGTTGCAGGTTCTGGCCGCGGTCGAATCAGCAAATGAGCGACAGAAGCAGGTGCTGGTCGAGAAAGTGAAGCGCGCGCTGGGAAATACTCTGTCCGGCCGTCGGATAGCGCTCTGGGGTCTCGCCTTCAAGCCGGGGACGGACGACATGCGTGAGGCGCCGTCGCTCGCTCTGATAGAGTCGCTGCTCAAGGCAGGCGCTTCGATCTGCGCGCACGATCCGGCCGCCCTCGATCACGCCCGAGCTTTGTTTGGCAACCGAATAGATTATGCGGAGACTAACTATGAGGCGCTCGCGGGTGCGGATGCGCTGGTAGTGGTCACTGACTGGAACGAGTATCGCCACCCGGATTTCGAGCGGGTGAAGCGCACGCTCAAGCAACCGGTCATCGTCGATGGCAGAAATCTTTACGACGTCGAGAAGATGCGGGAGCTGGGCGTGCGGTATCATTCGATCGGACGCCCATCCGCATGAACACGCTCGGCCGCAGAGGGTAATATCATACGGATGTTCAAGCCAAGATTGTTTTTGCTGGCCCTGCTGCTCTCGGCACCGCTGGCTTGCAAGCCCCCATTCAATCCGAAGATCTACCCTACAGCCGACAAGCTGTACGAGGTAGCGCTCGCCGAATACAAGGCGCGCCGCTACGACAACGCCGCAAAAGCGTTCGAGAAGCTGACGCTCGATCTGTCGGCGCGCGATCCGCGGCTTCCGCTCGCGTATTACTACCTGGCGCAATCGCAGGCCAGGAACGGAGAGTATCTGCTCGCGGCGGGGACCTACAATCGTCTCATCGACGCGTTCCCGCAGGACACGCTGGTGGACGATGCATTCTACCTCTCGGGCCTCGCCTACGAGCACGAGTGGCGGCAACCACAGCTGGACGCCACCTACGGCCACAATGCGCAAACCGCATTCGAGTCGCTCATCGGCAGCTTTCCCGATTCACGGTATGCCCCGCTCTCCAAGAAAGAGCTCGATAAGCTCGATGAGTGGTTCGCGGAAAAGGATTACGACACGGGTTATCTCTATCTCAAACGGAAGGCGTTCGATTCGGCGATCATCTACTTCAAGGATGTGATCCGGCTGCATCCCAATGCGAAGAAAACCAGGGACGCGTACCTGAGGCTGCTCGAAGCTTATCGCGCGATCAGGTACACCGAGGACGCGCGTGAGGCGTGCGACGCGATGCGAAAGGCTTATCCGAACGACCGCGAAGTCCTCAAGGACTGCGGTCCCGCGCCCGCGAAGCCGGCGACCTAGTCCGTGCGCATTGGGGTTTTCGGGGGCACGTTTGATCCGCCCCACGTCGGCCACCTGCTCGTGGCCTCCGATGCCCGGGAAGCGCTCAAGCTCGATCGCCTGATATTCGTTCCGACCGGCGCCCAGCCGTTCAAGGTCGACAGGCCTCCGGTGGCCTCGGGACAAGACCGCGTCGAGATGCTTCGTCTGGCTGTTGCCGACGACGCCAACTACGTCGTCGATGACGCGGAAATCAACCGTAAGGGGTTATCTTTCACGGTTGACACGTTGGAGCATTTGGCGGGGCGCCATGCTGGTTCGCAGCTCTTTTTTCTGCTTGGTCAGGATTCTCTCGCTGGATTCCCGCAGTGGCGAAATCCGAAGCGGATTCTCGAGCTTGCGACTCTGGCGGTGGTGACGAGATCGGACTCTCCGGATGCTGGAGCCGGGCGCAACGCGGAGGGTATCATAATGGTCTCGACGCGGCGCATCGATGTGTCATCGACGGAGGTCAGGGAGCGCCTCCGTGGTGGAAAATCAATCAAGGGATTCGTGCCCGAGAGCGTCGAACGATTCATCGACGCGCGAGGGCTCTATCGTTGAGGCGGAGCGTCTCCGCCTGAGGAAGACAGGTACATGGCGTTGACAGGGCTGCTGAGCGGTGTATTCGGAACTCGTCACGATCGGGAGCGCAAGCGCGTGCAACCGATCGTCGACGAAGTGAACGAGCATTACGCCCGCCTCCAGACCATCTCCGAGGACGAGCTTCGCGGCCAGACCGAGAAGTTTCGCGAGCGCATCCGGGAGCGCACGAGCGAGATCGAGACGCGCATCGCGGCGCTGAGGGAGAAGAAGCGAATAACTCCTGACCCCGCCGACCGTGAAGCGATAGACAACGAGCTGAGTGGCGTCGATGGCCGCGGTGGCGCGGAAGCCGAGCTCCGGACCGCGATCGCCGAAGTGCTGGACGAGATCCTTCCCGAGGCGTTCGCGACCGTCCGTGAGGCGGCGCGCCGGCTGCTCGGGACCAAAGTCATGGTCACCGGGCAGGAGATGGAGTGGAATATGGTGCCCTACGACGTGCAGCTGATGGGTGGCATCCAGCTGCACCAGGGGCGTATCGCGGAGATGGCAACCGGTGAAGGAAAGACGCTCGTCGCCACGCTGCCGCTCTATCTCAACGCGTTGCCGGGCAAGGGAGCGCACCTGATCACCGTCAACTCCTATCTCGCCCGACGCGACTCGGAGTGGATGGGGCACGTCTATAAGTATCTCGGGCTCACTGTCGGTTGCATCGACGACACGGAGCCGGGTACGCAGGAGCGCAGCGCGGCATACGGGTGCGACATCACGTACGGCACCAATAACGAGTTCGGCTTCGACTACCTGCGCGACAACATGGTGCAGTCGCTGGAGCAGCGTGTCCAGCGCGCCCACGTCTACGCCATCGTCGACGAAGTGGACTCGGTGCTCATCGACGAAGCGCGCACGCCGCTCATCATCTCGGGACCGGTCGGAAACGAGAGCGACGCGGAATACGCCGAGCACAACGCGGCGGTATCGCGTCTGGTGAGGCGGCAGTCGGATCTCGTCAACGCGCTCGTGGCGGCGGGCGAGAAGGCATTCGAAGCGGGTGACAACGACGCGGCGGCGCTCAGTCTCTACAAGGCCCAGCTCGGCGGACCGAAGAACAAGCGGCTGCTGAAGGTATTTCAGGAGACGGGCGCCAAGCAGCTGGTTCAGAAGATGGAGCTCCAGCATATCGCCGATCGCAGGCTTCCCGCCAGCAAGCAGCAATACCGCGATATCGAAGAGGACCTGCTGTTCGTTCTCGACGAGAAGGGACACACGGTGCACCTCACCGACGCGGGAGTCGATTTCATGTCGCCCCAGGCGCACGACGAGTTCGTGCTGCCGGATCTGTCGCAGGAGGTGCACGCGATCGACCACGATCCGGACATGACGCCGGCGGAAAAGCTCGAGGCGCGCAACAAGCTGAACCGCGAATACGCGGCCAAGAGCGAGCGGTTGAACATCGTTCACCAGCTGCTGCGCGCGCACGCGCTGTTCGAGCGCGATGTGAACTACGTCGTGCAGGAAGGGCAGGTGCTGATCGTCGACGAGTTCACCGGGCGCACCATGCACGGTCGCCGCTGGTCGGAGGGTCTGCACCAGGCGGTCGAGGCAAAGGAGGGCGTGCAGGTTAAGGGCGAGACGCAGACTCTCGCCACCATCACGATCCAGAACTACTTCCGCCTTTACGAAAAGCTGTCCGGCATGACCGGTACCGCCGAGACGGAAGAGACGGAGTTCCACCAGATTTACAAGCTCGGCGTCTCCGTGATCCCGACCAACCGGCCCGTCATCCGGGACGACAGGCAGGATCTCGTCTACAAGACGCGGCGCGAGAAATACAACGCGATCCTCGAGGAGACGCAGCGCCTCCACGAGCTCGGCTTTCCGGTTCTCGTGGGCACGGTGAGCGTGGAAGTGTCGGAGACGCTGGCGCGCATGTTCAAGCGCGCTGGAATTCCGCACAACGTCCTCAATGCCAAGTACCACCAGCGCGAGGCGGAGATCGTGGCCGGTGCGGGTCAGCCCGGCGCCGTCACGATCGCGACCAACATGGCCGGCCGCGGAACGGACATTAAGCTCGGACCTGGCGTCACCGAATCGAGGCCGTCTCAGCGCAAGGACGCGGAGAACCAGATCGTGGATGTGGTCGAGTGGGGCGGTCTGCACATCATCGGCTCCGAGCGCCACGAATCACGTCGCATCGATCGTCAGCTCCGTGGCCGCGCCGGTCGTCAGGGAGATCCGGGCGCGTCGCAGTTCTTCCTGTCGCTCGAAGACGACCTCATGCGGCTCTTCGGCTCCGACCGAATCGCGAAGCTGATGGACCGAATGGGAGCGGAAGAAGGCGAGATGCTCACCCATTCGCTCATCACGCGATCGATCGAGCAGGCTCAGAAGCGCGTCGAGCTCCAGAACTTCCAGTCACGCAAGCGGCTCCTGGAATACGACGACGTGATGAATCAGCAGCGAGAGGTGATCTACTCGCTGCGGTCGTTCGCGCTCGAGGGCGGAGAAGAGCTGAAGGCCGAAGCGCAGAAGATGGTCGAGAAAGGTGTCGCCAAGCGTGTCGAGAACATGCTCGGTGAGTTCGACTCGCAGGAGGAATGGGATTTCGCGCTGGTGCGTCAGGATCTTCTGATGCATTACATGCTGGCCGTTCCCGGGTTCGAGGATGGATCGCTTCCGGGCAGCGAAGAGGAAGCGAGGGAGCGCGCAGTCGAAGCGGGCCGCAAGGCGTTCGAGGACAAGGTGCTGAGTCTCGGACCGGACGCCGGTCTGCTGCTCGCGATCGTCATGCTGCACGTCCTCGACGAAAAGTGGAAGGATCACCTCTACGACCTGGACCAGCTTCGCAACGCGATCGGCTACCGCTCGTGGGGCCAGAAGGATCCGCTCATCGAGTACAAGCACGAGGCGTACAGCATGTTCGTGGATCTGATGGACGACATCCAGAACACGTTCACCGAGAGATTCCTGCGCGCCCAGATCACCTACGAGGAGCGACAGGCACCGCCACCGCCGATGTTCCTGAGCGGACCGGACCTCGACGGGAATGGCGAAGAGCGCGCGCCGAGGCAGCGCAAGAAGCAGTTCAACGCGCTCGGTGTCATGGAGGAGGTAGCCGCGGACGGTGAGGAAGGGACCGATGAGACGCTTGACATCGCTCCGGCGGAGGCGCCGAAGAGAGGCGCGGCCGTGCGCCCTGAACCTACTGTGCATATCGGGGGAAAGAGCTCGTCGCTGAGCAAGGCGATGGCTGGCGGTGCCATGGGCGGCGTTCCCGGTGTGCCTGGCGTGTCGGGCGGGTCCGCGGACTGGAGCAACGTCGGGCGGAACGATCCCTGTCCGTGCGGGTCGGGGAAGAAATTCAAGAAGTGCCACGGCGCAAATCTCTAGTTCGAGATTGCGGTACGCGCTGTAAGTATCCACAGAACTGAAGCGGGGAGCGGTTAGCCAACTACGCTGGTTGCCGGGAGCTTTCATACCGAAGTCTTCGAAGGTGACTGAAGAGCGAATCGCCCCGGTTCGCTGGGGGATACTCGGCACCGCCAAAATTGCGGTGGAGAAAGTCATCCCCGCGATGCAGGGAAGCGCGCTGGCGCAGGTGATGGCCATTGCATCGCGGGATATTGCAAAGGCGCGTGCAGCCGCGAACCGCTTGGGCATTCCCCGGGTGTACGGGTCGTATCAGGAACTGATCGACGATCCCGACATCGAGGCGATCTACAATCCCTTGCCGAATCATCTGCACGTGCCGTGGTCGATTCGCGCGGCCGGGCAGGGCAAGCACGTGCTGTGCGAGAAGCCGATCGCACTGACGGCGCGTGAAGCGCGCGAGCTGCTCGAGGCACGCGACAGGACCGGCGTCCAGATCGGCGAGGCGTTCATGGTCCGGACGCATCCGCAGTGGCTCAAAGTGAAAGAGATCATCGCGTCAGGGAGAATCGGCGAGCTGCGCCTGATCGCCGGTCACTTCAGCTACTATCGCCGCGATCCTGACGACATCCGCAGTCGCGTGGAGTGGGGCGGCGGCGCGTTGATGGATGTTGGCTGCTATCCGATAACACTTTCGCGGTGGCTGTTCGGCGCTGAGCCGACCGAGGTAATCGGATTGATCGAGCGTGATCCTGACATGAAGGTCGATCGGTTGACGTCGGGACTGCTTCGCTTCGAGCGGGGGCAGGCGACGTTCAGTTGCGCCACGCAACTCGTGGCGTACCAGACCATGCAGATCTTCGGAACGACAGGACGCATTGCCGCCCGGATTCCCTTCAGCGCCCCTCCGTTTGACGAATATCAGGTCTTCGTCGACGACGGTAGCGATTGGGCGGGCAGTGGGATCGAGACGATCGCGTTTCCGACGGTCAACCCGTACACGCTCCAGGCGGATCGCTTTTCGGAGGCCATTCGCGGCATTGGCAGTGTCCCGGTTTCCCTCGAGGACGCGCTAGGAAACATGGCCGTGATAGACGCGTTGTTTCGATCAGGTGAATCGCATCAGTGGGAGCGTCCGGAGTCCTGAAGTCGCGCTCGGTTCGAGCCTTGAGATCGCGGCTCACGAATGGGACGCCCTCAGAGGCGCGAGGCAGCGTCCCGATGATGCTTGTGTCTCTGCGGTGCCGTCCCCGCCAAGCTCCCCGACGAGAATCTCGAGTCTGCACCTATGGAGATCGAGATGTCACTGACGATACGAGAGCTTCCGGCTGCCGAGAGGCCGCGGGAGCGTCTTCGCAGCCACGGGGCTCATGCTTTGAGCTCGAGCGAGCTACTGGCTATTCTTCTTGGTAGCGGGTCCGAAGGCCGTTCCGCAATCGGGATCGGCCAGGAGATACTATCCACTTGTCGGGGATCGCTGCGGCTACTGGCGACGCAGCCGGTGGCAACCCTTACCAGCGTCAGGGGTGTAGGAACGGCTCGTGCGGTTGGCATCCACGCCGCGCTCGAGTTGGGAAGGCGAATGGCCGCGGAGGAACGGCAGGAAGGAGCGCCCGTGCGCTGGCCCCGCGATGTCTACGAGATCTTCGCGCAGCGTCTGGAGGATCTTCCGGTTGAGGAGTTCCACGTCGCCGTGCTCGACTCGCAGCACCGGCTGGAGCGGGACATCACGGTAACCCGCGGACTGCTCAATTCGTCGCTCGTGCATCCGCGTGAAGTATTCCGGGAGGCGATCGCTGAGAGGGCGGCGGCGATCATCCTCGTCCACAATCACCCGAGCGGGGACCCGACACCCTCGCCCGACGACAGGGTAGTAACAGAACAGCTCGTACAGGCGGGAAAAGTACTCGACATACCCGTGCAGGATCACGTTATTATCGGAAGGGGACGCTACATAAGCTTCGCGGAGGCGGGACTATTGTGACGGCAGGCGCGGTCAAGGAAAAGGACACCACACTTCCATCCTGGCTTCAGGAGGGGCTTCCGGAGCGGCTCGACCGGGACCTGCTCGCGCGCGCCTATCGGTTCAGCGAAAAGGCGCACGTAGGCCAGAAGCGGCTGTCGGGCGACAAGTACGTGTCCCACTGCGTCGAAGTCGCGAAGATCCTCGTCGACCTCCAGCTGGATTCCACGACGGTCGCCAGCGGCCTGATCCACGATGTTGTGGAAGATACCGCGGTCACTGTTGACGACATCGAGGCCGAGTTCGGCAAGGAGATCGCCGAGATCGTCGATGGGCTTACGAAGATCGGCCACCTGCCGCTCAACTCGTCGCAGGACAGGCAAGTAGAGAACTACCGCAAGCTGCTGCTGTCGATCGCCAAGGATGCCCGCGTCATCCTGATCAAGCTCGCCGACCGCCTGCACAACATGCGGACGCTCGAATTCCTCCCGGTCGACCGTCAGAAGCGCATTGCCACCGAAACCCGTGATCTGTACGCGCCGCTCGCACACCGCTTCGGAATGGCTCGCGTGCGTTGGGAGCTCGAGGATCTGGCGTTCAAGCATCTGGAGCCGTCGGATTACAAGACGCTCGCCAAGAAAGTCGCGACGCGCCGAATCGAGAGGGAGAAGGCGATCGCCCAGCTGAAAGAGCCGCTCGACGCGCATCTCAGAAAATCGGGAATCACCAATGTCGAGGTGACCGGCCGGCCCAAGCACCTCTGGTCGATCCAGAAGAAGATGAAGAAGTGGGACAAGCCGTACGAAGAGATCTACGACTTGCTTGCCATTCGCGTCCTCGTCGACTCCGTTCCCGACTGCTACCACGCCCTCGGCGTCATCCACGATCAGTTCACGCCGCTTCAGGAGCGAATCAAGGATTACATCGCGCAGCCGAAGTCGAACGGCTACCAGTCGCTGCATACGACGGTGTTCGGGCCGGGACGGCAGCTGTTCGAGATCCAGATCCGCACCCGCCTGATGCACCGCACGGCCGAGTACGGAATCGCGGCGCACTGGCGGTTCAAGGAAGACTCGAAGAGCGCCGACGAGCTCGACCGCGCGCTCCAGTGGTTCAGGCAGGTGCTCGAGCTGCAGCTCGATGCGAAGACGCCCGATGAGTTCCTCGAATTCCTGAAGCTCGATCTTTATCAGGACGAAATCTTCGTCTTCACGCCGACCGGCGACGTGATCCAGCTGCCAAAGGGCGCGACGCCGATCGACTTCGCCTTTGCCGTGCACACCGAGGTCGGCCTGCATTGCCAGGGTGCGCGAATCAACGGCCGCATAGCGAGCCTGGCGCGGGAGCTCAAGAATTCCGAGACCGTCGAGATCATCACATCCCCGTCGGCGAAACCGAGCAGGGATTGGCTGGCGCACGTCAGGACCGGCAGAGCGCGTCACAAGATTCGCCAGCGCCTCCGCATCGAAGAGCACACCACATCGATCAAGCTCGGCCGGGAGATACTCGATCGTGAAATCAAGCGGCGGCGGCTGGCCAAGCCGGAAGATTCCGAGCTGCTCAAGGTTGCCAAAACGCTGCACCTCACCGACCTGAACCATCTGATCGCGTCGGTTGGGCAGGGCGATGTGAACGTCTCCCAGATTGTGAAGGAGCTGTACCCCGACGCGGAAACCTCGGCCGATGCGCCCAAGCCGGGTCCGCTCGACTGGCTGGTCGATCGCGTCCGTGGGGCTCCGAAGGGCGTCCGGATTCAGGGCGTCGACGGGATGATGGTCCGTTACGCCCAATGTTGCCAACCTGTGCCCGGAGACCCGGTTGTGGGGTATGTAACGAGAGGTCGCGGAGTCAGCATTCACCGCTCGGATTGTCCGAACCTTCTGATGCTCGTCCAGGAACCGGAGCGCCGGCTCGAGATAGATTGGAAGGAGCTGGAAGGCGAGAAATTCATGGTTCGGCTGGCCTTAGAAGCCACGGACAGACGGGGACTCTACGCCGACCTCGCCACCGCCGTTTCGGCGACGGGCACCGATATTCGAAGCTTCGAGCTGCACAGCTCCGACGGCCACGTGATCGGCGAGCTCGCCGTCGAAGTCGGCAATCTTGCTCACCTTCAAAAAATTCTGAAAGCAGCCAGACGCGTGAAAGGCGTGACCGAGGTCGCGCGGCGCGAGCGGCTGTCCAGCGATATAAAGAATGGCCAAAGCGGCATTTGATCTCCGGGCTCCTTTTGAGCCCGCGGGCGACCAACCAAGAGCGATTGCGGAGCTGACGAAGGGACTCGACCGGGGCGACCGGTTCCAGACCCTGCTCGGCGTGACCGGATCCGGAAAGACGATGACGATCGCCAATGTCATCAGGAATTTCGGGCGGCCGACGCTCGTGCTCTCGCACAACAAAACTCTCGCCGCGCAGCTGTACGGTGAGTTGAAGGGTTTCTTCCCGCACAACGCGGTCGAGTACTTCATCTCGTACTACGACTATTATCAGCCGGAAGCCTACGTCCCGACGACGGACACCTACATCGAAAAGGATGCGTCGATCAACGAGGATATCGACCGCCTGCGACTGCGCGCGACCTCCAGTCTCATGGAGCGCGACGACGTAGTCATCGTTGCAACTGTCTCCGCGATCTACGGATTGGGCGATCCCCGGAGCTATCGCGAGCAGATGGTGACGCTCACGAAAGGACAGCGGATTCCGCGCGACGACATCCTGAGATCGCTGGTGAAGATCCAGTACTCGCGCAACGACATGGGTCTCGAGCGCGGCACCTTTCGCGTCCGCGGCGACACGGTTGAGATTCTCCCGGCCTACGAAGAGCAGGGCGTCAGAGTCGAGATGTGGGGCGATGAAATCGAGCGGATCAGCAAGATCAATCCGTTGACGGGAGACACGATCGCCAACCTCGACAAGGCGGCGATCTATCCGGCGAAGCACTTCGTGACCTCGCGTCCCACGATCGAGCGCGCGGTCCGCCTCATTCGCGACGAGCTGGCGGAGCGCCTCACCGAGCTGCGCTCATCCGGGAAGCTGCTCGAGGCACAGCGGCTGGAGTCACGCACCAACTTCGACATCGAGATGATGCTCGAGATCGGCACCTGCGCCGGCATCGAGAACTACTCGCGACACCTGTCGGACCGCGCACAGGGCGAGCGGCCGGCGTGTCTGTTCGACTATTTCCCCGAGGATTTCCTCGTCGTCGTGGACGAGTCGCACGTCACCCTGCCGCAGATCGGCGGGATGTTCAACGGCGATCGGGCACGCAAGCTCACCCTGGTCGACTATGGGTTCCGCTTGCCGAGCGCGCTCGACAACCGGCCATTGATGTTCGACGAGTTCCTTTCTCTGACGCCGCGCGCGCTCAACATCACGGCAACGCCGGGCGAAATCGAGCTGCGTCTCTCGGAAGGCGTGATTGTCGAGCAGATCATCAGGCCTACCGGCCTCGTGGATCCGGAGATAGAAGTCCGCCCGGTGCGCGGTCAGGTGGACGACCTGCTCAACGAGATCCGACTTCGCGAGAGAAAGAGCGAGCGCGTTCTCGTCACGACTCTCACCAAGCGAATGGCGGAGGATCTCGCCGACTATCTCCAGCAGATGGGTGTGCGTGTGAGATACATGCATGCGGACATCGACGCCATCGAGCGGATGGAGATCGTGCGCGGGCTGCGGCTCGGCGAGTTCGACGTTCTCATTGGAATCAATCTTCTGAGAGAAGGACTCGATCTGCCGGAAGTCTCGCTCGTCGCGATTCTGGACGCGGATCAGGAAGGGTTTCTGCGAAGCGATCGCTCACTCATTCAGACGGTCGGGCGCGCCGCGCGACATCTCAGTGGACGCGCAATCTTCTATGCGGACAGGATGACCGGCTCAATGCAGCGATGCATCGACGAGACCAATCGTCGTCGGGTGATTCAGACCGCGTACAACGTCGAGCACGGAATCACGCCGGTTAGTGTGAAGAAGAGCGTTGATCAGGTTCGCTTCACAACCCGCGTTGCCGACTCGCGGGTGGAACGGGACGAACGGGAGAAGGAGAAGGTTCGACGGGTCGCTGAGTCAGGATCTCGTTACGGAGTGGAGAACCTGCCGGCGCTCATCGCGGATCTCGAGAGTCAAATGCGCGATGCGGCGACCAACCTCGACTTCGAGACGGCCGCCCGCATTCGCGACGAGCTGTTCGAGGTCAAGGCCAAGGCGGGGCGTCAGGAAACCAGTCGAGGATCGCTGGCGGGCCTTCACGGCCGCTAGGATGCCAGCTCACAGACACCTTGTTCCTCCGCGCGCCGACAGGGGTCACCTCAAGCTCACCGAGGGTGAGCTCCGTCATTGGGGAGAGGAGCTTGGCCGCTCGATCACTCCGCCGCTCCTCGTAACTCTGACCGGCGAGCTGGGCGTCGGTAAAACCACGCTTGCACAAGCAATCTGTCTGGGTTACGGAGTGCGCGATGAGATCACGAGCCCGACCTACGCACTTGTTCACGAGTATCGCGCGCCGAGGTCCGCGGTATTTCACATCGATCTGTATCGTCTCGAGTCGCCGGACCAGCTCACGAACATTGGCTGGGACGAGATCGTGTCGTCGCGGTCGCTCATCCTAGTCGAGTGGCCCGAGCGCGCCGGGCAGCGGCTTCCGGACGACCATCTGCCCATCGATCTCGATTATGTTCCCGCCGACCCAGTTCGACGAATTCTGCTCGCAGGATAAGTGTCTCCGGACCGGGATGGGTGCGAGCTGAGAGCTGACAACATTGACATATGGTGGGAGGTGCGAGGTTGGAAGCGTGTCCACCTGGTTCTCGAGCAATGACGGATTTCACCCTCTCTGCCGACCATTTTTTTGGACGGGCGGTCATCTGAGAGTGCTCGTTTGACTATGCAGCCCTACACTCTCGCGCTCGAGGGGGCGACGTACGAGGGGAGTGTCGCGCTTCTTCGAGACTCGGAGGTCGTGGCCGAGCGAACGCTGCGCGCAGAGGACGGAGATAGTCCGCGCGCGGGTCGAGGGGAGCGATTGATGCCGGCGGTGGCGGAATGCCTCGAGGAAGCTGGCGTTGGACGGGCGGAGATCGCGCGGATCGTGTGCGGATCGGGGCCGGGGAGCTTCACGAGTCTGCGGGTTGCCGGGTCGATCGCGAAGGGATTGGCGGCCGGGTACGGTGTCGAGCTTTACGCGGTATCGTCACTCGTGCTCGCGGTAACGGGTGCGCAACCGTCCCTCCCCATCGGGGAATATCTCTCGGTTCTCGATGCGATGCGGGGCGAATTCTTTGCAACCCGCATCGTTCTTCGGCCCGGAGGCGCGGCGATTCAATCCGAGGCGCCGTCGCTCATATCTGCCGAACACCTCGCGGATCTTGCTCAGAGAGAGCGAGCGCTCAGGATAATCGGCCCGGGGCAGCAGATCGACGCGCATCCCCACGCCCGTGGAGTCGCCCCCATGCTGGCCGCGATCATCGAAGCTGGCCCGGTAAACCTCGCGTCGTGGGAGCCCGACTACGGCCGTCTCGCCGAGGCGCAGGTGCGATGGGAGGCGGCGCACGGGCGGCCGCTGACAACGTGACCGCGTTCCTTCGACCCGCCGGTGAAGCTGATCTGAATCAGATCGTTCAGATCGAGCGCGCGTCCTTTGCCGATCCGTGGACGGAGGAATCATTCCGCCGTCTACTCGGCGGTCATCCTGCTATCTTTCAAGTGATTGGATATCCGGCGGATACCGGAATCGCCGGATACGTGATTGCATTTTCGGTTGGCGAAGACGCTGAGCTCCTGAATGTGGCGGTCGAGCAGAAGTATCGGGGCAGGGGATTGGCCGGACAGATGCTGGATGCGGTGCTGATCGAGCTGGGCAGCCGCGGAGTGCGGACGGCGTTTCTGGAGGTTCGAGAATCGAACAGCGCGGCGCGCGCGCTTTACGGCTCGCGGGGCTTCACCGAGATCGGCAGGCGCCGGAATTACTATCGACGGCCGATCGAAGACGCGCTGGTCATGCGCCGGATTCTGGAGATCGCTGAGGGTGGTGAGGAAAGGTCGGCGGGCAGTTTTGCTGACCGCTGAAATCGTTGGTTTGCTCGGGCTCTGAGCCCATCTATACTATTCTGGGCGGGAACAAACTCTCGCCAGGAGGCACAGTGAGCAGAAGTCTGAATAAAGTGATGCTGATCGGAAACCTGGGCAGCGATCCCGAAGTCCGCTCGACGACGGGTGGCAACAGGGTCGCGACATTCTCGCTCGCGACGAGCCGGACGTGGAATTCGGCAAATGGTGAGAAGCAGGAGAAGACGGAGTGGCACCGGTGTGTGGTGTGGAACACCAAAGGCACCGGTCTCGCCGATGTCGTCGAGAAGTACTGCAAGAAGGGCGATAAGCTCTTCGTCGAGGGGCGGATCGAGTATCGCCAGTGGCAGGACAAGGAGAATCAGACCCGCTATAGCACCGAGATCAACGTGCGCGAGCTCGTGATGCTCGGCGGAGGCCGGGGCGCTTCGGGTGGAGGCGATTTCGATGGCGAGAGCGGGGGAAGGAGCCGCGCGCCGGCGACGGCCGGAGCAAAGACGGGAACAGCGGCGACTGGCGGGGCGGATTTCGAGGATTTCCCGGGGGCGCTCGAGGAAGCCGACGACGATCTACCGTTCTAACTGCTCCCTTTTACGGATCGCTTGGGCGGCCCCTTCGCGGGGCCGCTTTTGCTATCTGGAGGACTGAAGCGGGGGCTCTCCGCTTTGCAGCTATTCGCTTGGAGCTCTTCCGTTCTTGGGCGTAGGCTACATCCGAGTCCTGACGCCGAGATAGTGACTTTCCCCCTATAGGTGCCGTCCATTGGTTGGCATCTTACTATCCGTCAAGCTCCGGGAGCACGAGTGATCGGTCATTTCCTGAAGGTATCGTCAAAAACCGCAACGAGATCAGGCGTTAGCGCCTCCATCCTCGGTGCCGCGCTGATTCTTTCGGCGAGCGGCGTCAACAGCGCTCTCGCGCAGGTGCCGAGCTCGCCGGATACCGCGCAGGCCGATACCGTGCGCCCGGTGCGGACCGATACCACGAACAACCTCGTCATGTCGGGCGACACCACCAGAGAAGTGAAGCACGTGGTGAAAAAGGGCGATACACTCTGGGATCTGGCGCAGGCCTACCTGAAGGACCCGTTTCGCTGGCCGGAGATCTTTCGCCGCAACACCGACGTCGTGAAGGATCCTCACTGGATCTATCCCGGCGAAGTCATCCGCATCTGGGGAACTGAGCTGAAGCCCGGAGCGCTTGCTCGCGCCGATAGCGCCGGCGAAGTAGTGTCTCACGTTGTCACGCGCCCCGCTCCGGCGCCAGTGCAGGGGCAAAATGGCGAAGGGTCAGAGCTAACCGTTTTCGCCTCGCCAATTGCCCGCGCCGCCGCACAGGTCCAGAAGGATATTGTTACCCGCGCGCGTTCCGGTGGCGGAGTGCGGAGGGGTGAAGTGGAAACCGCTCCCTACGCCGACCGTAGTGGCGGACCGAGAGACGCCGGCAGACTCGTCGCCAGCGTAGATCGCCCCGGCATCAAGACCACCATTGTTCAAATCAGATATCAGATCAACGATGACCTCTTCCTCGAGCTTCCGAAGGGTCTCGTTCCGCGCCTTGGCGACAGCTACATGTCATACGTGCTCGGACCCAACCTTGGCGACAACGGTCAGGTCGTAATCCCGACCGGCATCCTTCGCATCGAAGCCATTCCGCAAGGACAGCGGCCGATCGCGCGCATCATGAAGCAGTTCGGCGAAATCAAGCTCGACCAGCGAGTGACTGTCGCGCCCGATGTTCAGCTCCCCTCGGGTGCGCTCTCGCCACTCGGCGGCGGGATGAGGGGAAGGGTCGTCTACGTTCACGAAGGACCTGTGCTGCCCTCTGTCGGACACTATGTGCTCATCTCGCCGAACGCCAAGACAGGCATTCACGTGGGCGACGAGGTGACGTTCATCGACAATTCCATCGGGCGCGAAGATCGGACGCCGGCCCCTGCCGTGACCGCCGGTATCGGCCAGGTCGTGAGAGTAACGCCTTACGCGTCTACTGTTATCATTGTAAGGCAGACTCAACCGACGATACGTGACGGAATGCCAGTGCGTCTCACTGGCACGATGCCCTAGCAACACGCTGGTAAATGCCGGCGCAATTTGCCCGGCGATTTTGCGCCTAAAACCGTAGCGGGGAATTAAATTAGGGCGATCAGATGATACCGATCGCCCACTTCGTCGCCGTCACGTTTTACCTCGGCGCTGCCGCCATCGCGGCGCTGCCCTTTGCGCGTCGCGTGAAGGCGCCCGTAAGCGGTGTCGTCATCGCTCTGCTGCTCGGGATTGGAGCCCACGCTACCGCGCTGGCGGGACTTACGAGGCAGGCCGGTGCAGCTTCTCTCACCGGACTCGGACCAGGGCTGTCGTTCGCCGGCCTTGTCCTCGCCCTCTCACTGGTCGTAGTAGAGAGCCTGGCACGCGAGGTCAGTCTCACCCTCGTCGCCGCCCCTGTCGCCGCGCTCGTCACGGTTGCCGGCAACCTCGCCGGCATGCAGCCGTTTCTCGACCCGCAGGGCGCGCGCGCCGTTTGGCTAACGATGCACATTGTGCTGAGCTTCATCGGAATCGCCGCTTACGCCACCGCTGCTTCGGCGGGGACGATGTACCTCGTCGCGCGACGTGAGCTCAAGTCGGCGAGGTTCGGCGCGATTTTCAGATTCTTTCCGCCGCTCGATACACTCGATCGCGTCAACCACCTCGCCTCGATCGCCGGATTCCTCGGACTCACCCTCGGCCTCGCGCTCGCCGCAGGGTACTCGTTTGAGTACCGCGCGCTCGTGCTGCCGCAGATAATCTGGGGTCTGGGGGCATGGGTGGGTGTGAGCGCCCTGGCGCTTGGACGGATGCTGCGCGGCTGGCAGGCGCGCCGCGCGGCGCTGATGTCGGCCGTGACGTTTGCGAGCGTCATCGCGCTCTACGTCGTGTTCAGAATCGCGTCGCTCAATCGGGGGCAGTTCCTCTGAAAACTGGCAACTTCTTGTCGACTGGCTTCCTTCTAGTTGGCTCTGGGCGAGAAACTTATGAGTGATTTCCCGGTGGCACTTCACGGCGAGCGCATCACGGCGGTAGTCGTCGGCGGCGGTTCTGTCGGGACGCGCAAGGCGCTGGCGCTCGCGGAGGCCGGAGCTCAGGTGCGCGTTGTCTCGCCGCTCGTGACGGCCGAGCTCGAAGAAGCGGAACACCAGCACCGGATCACTGTTGTCCGCGACGCGTATCGCGTGGATCACTTGGAACATGCCATGCTCGTCGTCGCTGCCACCAACTCCCGCGAAGTGAATGCGCATATCGCGCTCGATGCAAACTCGCGCGGCAAGCTGGTCAACATCACGGATCACGCAGACGAAGGAAACTTTCACACCATGGCGCTGCATCGTTCGGGCGACGTGACAATTGCCGTATCGTCGGGCGGCGTGCCGGGAGCCGCGGCAAGAATACGAGATGCCATTGCCGAGCGGTTTGACGGACGGTACGAGCGCGCGGTCTCCGCGCTGCGCGGGCTGCGCTCGCGGCTCATCGCCGGCGGAGACGACCGGTGGCGCGCGGCGGCGCCGAAGCTGATCGACGACGATTTCTGCAATTCCGTCGAGGACGGCTCGTTCACAGAGAAGGTGGATTCGTGGCGTTGATCGTTGCCGGTGTCAGCCACGTGACGGCGCCCATCGAGGTGCGCGAGAAGCTGACCTTCCGTCCCCAGGACGCTGTCCGCGAGCTGGCGCAGCTCCGCGAGGCGGGTCTGATCCGCGAGGGCGTCATACTCTCGACCTGCAATCGCACCGAGATTTATGCCGTCGAGGAGTCGGGCGACGCACTGTCGCAGATGTCTTCGCTTCTCTCGAACCGCCTCGGTCGCGACGCGGACGGATTCATGTACGTGCACCGCGATCGCGAAGCGACTTCGCATCTGTTCGGCGTCGCCGCCGGGCTGGACTCGATGATTCTTGGCGAGGCGCAGATTCAGGGTCAGGTCAAAGATGCATGGGAACAGTGCCGAGCCGAATCGGGACCGATCCTCAACCGAATGTTCCAGAACGCGCTGCTCGCCGCCTCCCGCGCGAGACAGGAGACAGGCATTGGGAGAGGCGCCGCGTCGGTCAGCTCGGCGGCCGTCCAGCTGGCGAAGAAAATATTCGGCGGACTAGGCGGCAGGCGAGCAATGATACTCGGCGCCGGCGACGTCGCAGAGCTCGCCCTCGAGTGCCTCTTGAGCGAAGGAGTGCGAGTAGCCATCGTCGCGAATCGCACGCACGAGCGCGCGCAGACGCTTGCCGAGCGTCACGGCGCGACCGCGACGCATTACGACGAGTGCTGGAAATCGCTGCGCGATGTCGACTTGATGATCTGCTCGACTGCGTCGCCGGTGCCCGTAGTGACGGCGGATCGCGTTCGGGATTCGATCGAGGCGCGCGGCGACCGGCCTCTTTGTATACTCGACATTGCGTTGCCGCGCGATGTGGAGGCGGCTGTCGGAGAAATCGATAACGTTTTCCTGTACGATCTCGACGACCTACGCGCTGCTGCCGAGGCGAACCTCGAGCAACGGGGGGAAGACGTGCCCGCCGCGCGCGAGATAATTGCGGAAGAGGTTCAGAAGTACTGGGACTGGGTAGCCGGCCTGGCCGCGGTACCGGTCGTGCGCGAGTTTCGCGACGAAATGGACAGATTGCGGAGTACGGAGCTTGCTGCAGCACTTCGGCGTCTGGGGCCGTTGTCGCCCGAACAGGCTGAGGCCATCGAACACTTCTCGAAATCTCTGATGAACAAGTTCCTGCACGAGCCGAGTGTACGACTCAAAGCGGCCGCGGCGAACGGACGGGGCCTCGGCGTTGTGGATGCCGCGCGCTATCTGTTCGCGCTGGAAAACAAACCGCGCTCCGATCCGGAGCAAGGAGATTCGACCGACATTGCCTAAGATCCTCGTAACGGGCGGAGCGGGCTTCATCGGCTCACACGTGGCCGATCTCTTTCTCGCCAAGGGATTCGACGTCACCGTGGTCGACGACCTCTCCACCGGAAAGCGGGACAATGTTCCAGGCAAGGCGCGGTTTCATCAGCTCAGTGTGAACTCGAAAGAGTTCGCGAACGTGGTTCGCGACGGGCGCTTCGACGTCATCGCTCACCTGGCGAGCCAGATGGATGTTCGAAAGAGTGTGGCCGATCCGGTTGTGGACGCTACGATCAACATTCTCGGCACGCTTACTCTCATGGAAGCGCTGAAGCAGAGCGATGCCAAAACGAGAGTCATTTTTACGTCGACCGGCGGCGTGCTGTACGGTGATTTCAATACGCCTCCCAACGTCGAGACGTACGCGAAAGATCCCGAGTCGCCGTACGCGATTTCGAAATTGAGCATCGAGTATTACCTGGCGTATTACGGGCGCGTTCACAACATGGACTCCATCGCGGTACGCTTCGGAAATGTCTACGGTCCGCGACAAGACCCACATGGAGAGGCGGGCGTGGTTGCAATTTTCTGCGGGCGGATTCTCGAAAAGCGCCCGCTGACTGTTTTTGGCGATGGACTCCAGACGCGGGACTATGTCTATGTCGGTGACGTCGCTCGCGCGGTCTGGCTGGCGGCAACGAAGCCGTTGCCCGAGAGGGGACGGCTCGATGCTCGCGCGTTCAACATCGGAACCGGCGAGGGCACCAGCGTTCTCCAGGTAGCCAAGCTGCTGCAGGCATCAGCGCGCACCGTCGTACCGCTTGAATTCGCCCCTCGGCGTCCTGGAGAGCAGCAGGAGTCGTTCGTCGATGTCAACAAGGCACGCGAAGTATTGGGCTGGGAGCCAGAGGTCGGTCTGCCCGACGGTTTAGCGAAGACCTTCGCCTGGTTTGCCGCCAAAAAAAATGGAGCCAAGGTTTGAGCAATTTCCTCTTCCTGCTGATCGCGCAGGCGATACCCAGCTCACCTATGGAGCTGGTGACCAGCTCAACCGGCGCAACGAAATTCGTGCTCGCGATTCTCGTTGTGCTCTCACTCATCAGCTGGGGAATCATCTTCTCCAAATGGTACGAGCTCAGAAAGGCGGCTCGAATAACGTATTCCTTTGCGCGCGAGTATGCGGGCGCCCACACGGTCGAGCGCGCCGCTCAAATGGCGCGCAACGCCGGGGGACCACCGGCCACTATCATGGAGCGCGCGATGCGCTTCATCGAAGAGACGACGCCGGCCCTTCGCGAAACATCGGAGCGCGCCGCCCGATTCAGCGGCGCGCAGGTCGAAGCGCTCCAGTTGGTGCTCGATGCCGAGACGACCACCGAGCGAGATCGGCTCGGCCGGTGGGTTCCGTCGCTGGCGACGATCGGATCGGTGAGCCCACTCATCGGCCTTCTCGGCACGGTGCTCGGCGTCATCGACGCGTTCGTGGGAATCGCCGCCAAAGGATCCGGGAACATTGGCGCCGTCGCTCCGGGTGTGGCCGAGGCGCTGATAGCGACGGCGGCGGCGCTCAGCGTCGCGATTCCAGCCGTGTTCGCGTACAACATCTTTGCGGCGCGTCTCAACAAGATCGAGGGCCAGCTCGAAAGCTTCGGGTCTGAGCTGATCGCGCTGATGGTCAGAGAAGGGATGATCTGATGGCGCGTCGCCGACGTGGTCGCGACCGACTCGTGCTCAACGCCGAAATCAACGTTGTGAGCCTGATCGATGTGATGATGCTGCTCATGATCATTTTCATGATCACAGCGCCGATGATGCAGGGCGGGGTCGATATCACGCTTCCGAAGGCTCAGTCGCGTCCCCTCGAGTCGAAGAGCGGACTCACGGTGACCGTCGATCGCACCGGCGCAATCTTCGTCGACGACGCTCGTCTGACGATGAGCCAGTTTTCGGCGAGCTTCAAAGCGCTGGCGCAGCGGCGTGGGAGCGGCGGTGTTTATTTGCGGGCCGACGATCGCGTTCCGTACGGCTCGGTCGTGAAAGTGCTCGCGATCATGCGAGCGAGCGGCGTCGGGGATATTGGATTGGTGGCGGAGCCACCAGAGGTGAAATGATGGCCCGCCGGGAGAGTGGATCGCGACTCGTCGCCCCTTTCACGCTCTCGGCCCTGCTCCACGCGGCGGTTGCGACGCTCCTGTTCAACACGATGAAGGAGCGCAAGCCGGTCGCACTGCCGCCGATGTATCGCGTGAATATCGTGGCTGCCCCCCCGGGTGAGCGGGCGATCGGCGAAGTGAAGACCGCGCAAGCCAAAGCTGCGACGCCTGTTACGGAGCCGACCGCTACGCAGTCAACCGTAAAGGAAATGCCGACTCCCAAGGCCAGGCCTGCGCCCAAGACACCAGCGCGCGCGACACCGACGGAGGGGAAGGTTGCGCCATCGTCGAAGCCGAGCGCTCCGACGGAAACCAAAGTCAAGCCGCAGCCAAAGACAGAAGCTCCGAAAGCAGGAGGCGGACCGACGGGCGGAAAGGGAACCGACGTGGCTACGGTGCGCAGCGACGGGATCGAGTTTCCGTTTCCAGGGTATCTCAACAACATCGTTCGCCAGATCGCAATCAACTTCAAACCACGAAATCCTGCTGCCCGTCTCAAAGCGGAAGTAAGGTTTCTAATCCATCGCGATGGCTCCGTATCGGACCTCACGTTCGTCAGAAAGTCCGGCAATTTCTCCTTCGACCTTGAAGCACAGGGTGCGGTCGAGGCGGCCTCGAGCGCGCGCGCGTTTGGTCCCCTGCCGAATGGATTTCCGGATGACGTTCTCCCCGTCGTATTCAGCTTCGATCCCGAGTTCCTGAAGTGAGATTGAGAGCGTGGCGCATCTCTCTCGTCGTCATTGTCTGCGCCTCCGCGGCCGCGACGATCGCACACGCGCAGGACACCACCACCATTCCGGGTGTACGCCTCGGCCTCAGCTACGCCGCGGGCTCCAAGCCGGGCGTGATCGTCCTTCCGGTACTGGATGATTACGGCGACGATTCACTGCGGACCATCGTGCAGCGCGATCTGGATTACAGCGATCGCATGACCGTGATCGCGCTGGACGCGACCACGCTCAGCGGCCTCGAGCCACCACCTGGCGAGAAGATCAACTTCCCGCTCATCGCCAAGTTCGGAGCAGCGCTTCTCGTTCGCATGACGCCGACGACTCAGGGGCTGCGGGTGGCAGCGTACGATGTCGCGAAAGGAGAGCTGCTTCAGTCGGAGCACTTTCTCTTCGACCGGCGCGACCGGGATTGGCGTTTCGCGCTGCACGGCGTGTCGGACCAGATAGAGCAGTGGGTGTTCGGGAAGCGCGGCATCGCGCAGACGCGAATCGCGTACGTCAACAACGGCGAGTTGAAAATCATCGATAGCGATGGCGCCGAGACGCGCGCAATCACGACTGGTCGCGGTGCACTGTCGCCGGCGTGGTCCCCGAGTGGAGGGACAGTGGTCTTCACCGTCCTTGGCAACGCCGGGACCCAGGTGCATGAGCTCGACGTTCGCACGGGTCGCACCCGCAGGGTGAGCCAGATTCGTGCTGGGCTCAACATCACGCCGATCTATCAGCCCGGCGGAAACGCCATTCTCTACGCGCAGGGGACCGGGAACGGCACCGATCTGGTACTCACCGGTCGCGACTCAGCACCGCCCAAGAAAATCACGATCGGCAGAGGCACGGACAACACGTCACCGTCCTACAGTCCGGACGGCCACCAGATCGCGTTCATCTCCGGTAAATCGGGCGCGCCCCAGGTGTATATTATGGATGCGGACGGGTCCAATGTTCAGCTGCTCACTCCGTACGCACGGGGAGTGCGCAGCTATAGAGCGAGCCCGGACTGGTCACCAGACGGCCGCGCGATCGCGTACGAGCAGCAGAATGGAAATTTCCAGATCTACATGATCGATTTGCGCGATCGCGTTCCGAAGCAGCTCACGAGCGAAGGCGAGAACGAGGATCCGTCCTGGGCGCCCGATGGGCGGCACATCGTCTTCACTTCGTCGCGGGGCGGCGACAAGCAGCTGTGGATTCTCGACACCGAGACTGGCCGCGCCCGGCAGCTCACCCACAGCAGAGGAGCGAGATTGGCGGCATGGTCGCCGGTTCTCGCCAATCCGGAAGTAGGGACATACTCACAATGACAAAACCGTCTCCATTCGTATTCTGCATTCTTCCGTTCGCGCTCGCCGGCTGCTTCTTCGCCACGAAGTCCGACATGGACAACCTGCAAATGCAGCTCATCGGCGCACGCGCCGGTTCGAGCGCCGCGGATTCCGTTCAGCGCGCCTACCTTGTGGACATGAGTCGCACAGTTCGATCTCTCAGCGACTCCATCAACGCGCTTAGCAAGAGAGTGAACGCGATGCGCACCGCTAACGAGTCCGACCTTGCCGCGATGAAGGAAGACATCTCGCAGCTCCAGGACCTGAGCGGGCAAAGCGAGCGGCAGCTCCGCGATATGCGCGCGGCGGTCGAGGAGAAGGCGAGTCAGCCCGATGTGGCACCGAGGAGCGACAGCATCAGTTCGAGCCCGAGCGTGCCGTCGGCGGGCGGGCCCGGGCCGGGCCAGCTGCTGCAGGCCGGTCGCGATCAGCTCCTCAAGGGCGGGAACGTGGCGGCACGAGCCGCGTTCAGCGAGCTGATCGCAAAGTATCCCAAGTCCGATCTTGTTCCCGAGGCGATGTTCGGGACGGCACAGGCATACGCCGCCGAGCGAAACGCGGACGCCGCGGACGCTGCATACGCGAAGCTGATCGTCAAGTATCCAAACTCGCCGCGCGTGCCGACGGCGATGTACAAACGCGGCTTGCAGCTGCAGGCGTCGAAGAAGACCGCCGAAGCCAAGCGCCTGTTCCAGGAAATCATCAAGCGCTTCCCGCGCTCTGACGAGGCCGCCCTCGCCGACGAGCGCCTGCAGTCGATCCGGTAGAAACGGAGCCGTGGTATGAGCGAGGCTCCTGGCTACGAAATGCCGTTCCTCGATCACCTTGAGGAGCTGCGCAAGCGGCTCTTCTGGATTGCGGGCGCGGTAATCATCGGGGTCGTGATCGCCTTCGCATTACTTTCGAAGCTGGACATCATCCGCCTGCTGGAACGTCCGATTCTTCCGCTGCTGCACGGGCAGAAGCTGATTTACACGCACCCAGGCACCTCCTTCCACATCCTGTTGAACGCGTCGCTGGTGCTGGGGCTCATTCTCGCCTCGCCCGTGATCGTTGGGCAGATCTGGGGCTTTCTGGCGCCGGCGCTCTACGCGCACGAGAAGCGTGTCGTTGTCCCGGTGCTCGTCGCGATGGTTGCCCTCTTTCTCGCCGGTGTCGCGCTCAGCTATTTCGTCGTGCTGCCCCTCACGCTGCAGTTCCTCATGAGCATCGAGTCGACGGCGCTGACGCCGATGATCTCGGCAACCGAGTACTTCGATTTCGCGATCAGCATGTGCCTGGCATTCGGCGTGGTGTTCGAGGTTCCGATCGCGATTCTCGCCCTCACCGCGCTGGGTCTGATCACGCCGCAGTTTCTATCGAAGTACAGAAAACATGCGGTCGTGGTGTGCCTGACGGCGGCGGCGTTCATCACGCCGGGCGCGGATCCCTACTCGTTGTTCGCGCTCGCGATACCTCTCTATGTGCTCTATGAGCTGAGCGTGTTCGTCGCACAGTTCGCCTATCGCAAGCGGCAGAAGAGGCAGGCGAAGCGCGAGGCAGAAGATGCAGCTTCGCATCAGAGCGCGGGGGCACCGGCGTGACGCGCCGAGCCATTCTCCTTGCCGGCGTAGCGCTGGCTCTTTTTGCGCACACGAATCTCTCGGCTCAAGTCAAGACGCCTACCCGGCAGGGGCGCGATACCGTTCGAGCTCGGGGTGATACCACTCGCCGCGACAGTACCGCGGCCGATTCCGCAAAGGGCAGGGAGCTGATCAAATGGAACGAGCCTGATTCCGTAATGCAGGCGCTGATGCAGCGGCAAGGCTATAGCGCGACGCGGTATCAGGGTGACAAGGCGGTGTTCAACGCGCAGACGCACACTCTGCAGCTCAACGGAAAAAAAGCGGGCGTCAATCGCGATCAGACCGTGCTGGTCGGCGACAGCATCTCATTCAACGACTCCACCAAGATCGTCGTGGCGCGTGGCGACACGGTTATACTCCGCGATCCCCAGCAGCAGGCGGCGGACGTCATCGCACGCGGTCGGATGGCGTACAACGTCGAGCTGCACCGCGGTGTCGTCGACAACATCTCCACTGAGATCACAGAGGGCGAGCATTGGTTCGTCCGCGGAAAGACCGCCGCGTTCGTGAGCGACACCACGCGCGGACGCGAGACGGCGTTCTACGTGAGAAACGGCACGATCACGAGCTGCGACGACTCGATTCCCGACTACCACTTCCGCGCGAACGAGATCAAGATGATCTCGAAGAACATCATGGTCGCCCGCCCGGCGGTCCTGTACATCGGCGACGTGCCGATCATGTGGCTGCCCTTCATTTTCCAGGACATGCGCTCGGGCCGCCGCAGCGGTGTGCTCACGCCGCGCTTCGGAGTCAGCGAGCTGTTCCGCAACAGCCCGACTTATCGGCGACACCTCGAGAATCTCGGCTATTACTTCGCGATCAGCGATTACATGGATGCGCAGTTCGCCCTCGACTGGCGAAGTGGAGCCAGGTCAACGCCTGGCGATCCGGGTTGGGTGCAACTCAACGGCGAGATGCAGTACCGCTGGCTCGATAGGTTTGTAAATGGCCAGCTCGCGCTCTCCCGTCATGATCAGCGCGATGGCTCGACCAATACGAGCCTGAGCTGGAGCCATTCGCAGGATTTCTCGCAGAGCACGCACTTCAGGTCGAGCATCAACTACGTCACCAACACCTTCATCCAGCGAACCACGGTGTTCAATCCCGCGCAGGTGCTGGCGAACATCCAGTCGTCGGCCAATTACGACACCAAGATCGGTCCCATGTCACTGAGCCTGGGCGGCACACGAACCCAGCACCCGGGACGAACCGAGGTGGAGCAGGGCTTTCCGAACTTCAATATCACAGTCCCCACTCTGTCGCCAACATCATGGTTCGAGTGGTCGCCCGGCTTCAACTTCCAGACGGACAAGATCCTCAACAGCGATGGAGCGACCGAGTTCCCCTACCGGTTTATGACCAACGCCCAGGGAGCGCCGGACAGCGTTCGTCGGGTTATCGACTCGCGAAATACCAGCTCGAACTTCAGCACACCGATCAGAATTGCGGGTTTCACGTGGACCAACTCCTTCAGCCTGAGCGATCGGGAGAACGACGCTCCCTCGACGATCGTCGTGATCGACGTAAACGATTCGTCCAAGAAAGTGCCCACTCTCTTCGCCAAGACGTTCTCGACGTCACTTGATTGGCAGACCGGGATCAGCCTCCCGAGCTTTCTCCAGAGTTCCTTCAAGGTGACACCGTCGGTCGCGTTCACGAACGTCGACGGAAATAGCTATTGGGTGCGAACCCAGTTTAGCGACGGAAAGTTCGTTCACCAGACGAAACGCGCCGTCGCCGGGCTCAACGCGTCCCCCACACTCTTCGCACTCCTTCCCGGTTTCGGCCCTGTTACGCGTTTTCGCCATTCCATCACGCCCCTGATCACCTGGAACTACGCGCCCGCGGCGGACGTCAGCACCGATTACCTTCGTGCGCTTGGCAAGAGCAAGCAGGGATATCTCGGCGCCCTGGCGCAAAACAGAGTGACCCTCGGATTGTCCCACGTTTTGGAGGCGAAGCTCAAGTCAACCGACACGAGCAGCACCGCCGAGCCCAGGAAAATCAAAGTGCTGTCGATGAACTTTTCTCCGCTTGCGTACGATTTCGAGAGGGCTCGCCAGACCCACCGCTCCGGTTTTGCCACCGACGCGATAAGCTCCGATTTCGCGACGGATCTCCTCCCCGGCTTTCACGGGGGTGTACGTTACTCGCTCTATCAAGGCGACATTCTCAGCGACAGCGCGCGGTTCAAGCCATTTCGCACGGGAATCGACGCCTCTCTCACCGTAAGCTCGCAATCCGCGATCTTTGGAGCGTTCGGCAAGCTGCTCGGCCGGACATCCCCTCCGGAAACTCCGCAGACGGCGGGAGCAGAGGCGGGTCCCGGCCCCGCGCTCGCCAGCTCGGTAACGTCACCGCCCGTAGCTGGCATCTCGTCCAGAGATCGTCAGTACAACATTCCTGACAGCCAGGGCTGGTCGGCAAACCTTCAGTACAGCTCGACTCGCCAGCGTCCGCCGACGGGTAACGGGGTCGTGCTCGACAACGATCCAACCGTCAAGTGCGCCCAATATCTGATAAACCCGATCGTATACCAGCAGTGCATTCTGGTGGAATCGGCGAACCCAAACGGCGGGGTGCCGATTGGATCGATTACTTCCGGCGGGCCGTTCATTCGGCAGCCGTCGACCGACAATCTGAATTCGAGCATGAATTTCCGCCTGACGCCCAAGTGGGCCGGAACCTGGTCCACGAACTACGACTTCCGGGCGCGCAAGTTCGGAAGCCACATAGTCACGCTGCAGAGGGAGCTGCACGACTGGAGGGCCATTTTCTCCTTCACGCAGGCCCCCAACGGGAACTTCGCTTTCACTTTCTTCATTGCCCTCACTGCGGAGCCCGACCTAAAATTCAACTATGACAAGCAGACGTACCGTCCAATAACGCCCTGACGTTGACCCAACGGCTCAACATCACCAACGGAGACAGCGCCGCCGGCACCCTGAGCGAGGCCGGCGTCGAAGGCAAGATCATATCCTGGCGCGACGTGCTTCACGAAGGGCCGGTTGATTCGTCGCTCTCCCTCGAGGAGCTGAGCAAGGACCGCGCACGATTCATCGCCGA